>JAQVGR010000002.1 GCA_028696635.1 Candidatus Krumholzibacteriia bacterium
CGCCGCGACGGCCGCGGCGGTGAGCGCCTCCATCTCGACCCCCGTGCGCGCCGTGCAGACGACCGCCGTCTCGATCGCCACCCCGCCGTCCTCCACGGCGAGGTCGACGCGCACGTCGTCGAGCGGCAGGGGATGGCAGAGCGGGATCAGATCGCCCGTGCGCTTGGCCGCCCCGATCGCCGCCACGCGCGCCGTCGCCAGCGCCTCCCCCTTCCCGAGCGTCCCGCCGCGGAGGGCGGCGACCGTCTCCGGGGAGCAGGCGATGAAGCCGCGCGCGACCGCCGTGCGGCGCGAGACCGGCTTGGCCGAGACATCGACCATCCTGATCCTGCCGCGTTCGTCGATATGGGAAAAGTCCGCCATGGTTCAGCCTCCGATCTCCCTCATTGTCCGTCCGCTGCACGAGGTCCCCTCGCGGGGCTTCGCGCGCACCGCGGCGATGAATCCCGCCTCGATATCGGAGAAATCGACCGGTATCTCGATGTCGGAATGCAGGCACGGCTTGAGGAACCCGTCCGCGGTCAGCCGCAGCCGGTCGCACCGGTCGCAGGGAAGGGGACGGTCGCAGACCGGCGGGTGCATCGACTCGTGCTCGCGCCGTGCCAGGGTGAAATGTCGTATCGTCTGCAGCACGAGCCCCCGCCGGCGGCAGAACTCGTCCATCTCCTCCCGCTCCCGCGGGGTCGTATCCTCGAATACGACCATGTTGATCTTGATCCGTTCGAACCCCGCGCCGATCGCCGCCTCTATCCCGGCGAGGGCCGCGGCGATATCCCCGACCCGCGTCAGCTGCGCGTACCGCCGCGGATCGAGCGTGTCGAGCGAGATATTGACGCGGTCGAGCCCCGCTTCGCGCAGCTTCCGCGCCATCTGCGGAGTGAGCAGGACGCCGTTGGTCGTCATCGTTATCTCGCGAAGGCCGGGGATCGGCCGCAGCAGCGCGACGAGGTCCTCGATTCCGCGCCTCGCGAGCGGCTCCCCGCCGGTCAGGCGGACCCGCCTGAGCCCGAGCCCCGCGCCGGCGCGCACCACCGCGGCGATCTGCTCGTAGGAGAGCAGCTCGGAGTGCCGCCGCAGGGCCACTCCCTCCTCGGGCATGCAGTAGACGCAGCGCAGGTTGCAGCGGTCCGTGACGGAGACCCTCAGGTAATCGATCCCTCTGCCGTATGCGTCGACGAGCATCGCGTTCTCTCTCTCTTCAGCGCACCAGTATGACGCCGACCGTCTCCCCCGCCTCGAGCCGCTTCGTCCCCGGAGGGATGACCATGATCCCGTCGGCGATGCTGTACGCGTGTATGTGCGCCGAGCCGTGGTACTCGAGCGGCTCCGCGAGGCCGTCCTCCCCGATGGCGGCCGGCACGTGATCGAGGCGGTCCGAGGCGCGCCGGGTCAGCGCCCGCCGCAGCGGCGCCCGGACGACGGTCGGCCGGTGCTCGTGCCCCATGAGCAGGTCGCAGAACGGCCTCACCACCGTCTCGAAAAGCACGAAGGTCGAGACCGGGTTTCCCGGGAGTCCGAAGACCCACATCCCGTCGCGCTCGGCGAAGAGCAGCGGCCGGCCGGGCTTGACCGCCACCCCGCGGACCCTCGGCGAGAACCCTTCCCCTTCGAGGACCGCGGGGACGTGGTCGCGCTCCCCCATCGAGACTCCTCCGGAGAAGACGACGACGTCGGTCTTCCCCGCGGCGCGCCGCAGGGCGGCCCTGATCGCTCCCGGCTCGTCGCGGACGATCCCGAGGTACTCGGCCGAGAACCCGGCCGCGCGCGCCTGGGAGAGGAGCTGCGGCCCGTTCGTGTTGCGTATCTTCCCCGGGGAGCGCGCCTGGCCCGGCTCGACGAGCTCGTCGCCTGTCGGCGCGATGCCGATGACCGGCCGGCGCCGGACGGCGACCTCGCTCGCGCCGACGGCGGCGAGCACGGCGATCTGCGCCGGCCCGATCCGGGCGCCCCCCTCGAGGACGACGTCGCCCCCCCGCACATCCTCGCCGCGCAGGCAGATGTTGCGCTCCCGCGGTGGACGGAGGACGCGCACCGTCCCGTCTCTCTCTTCGGCGTGCTCGACCATGACGACCGTGTCGGCCCCCGCGGGGAGCGGGGCGCCTGTCATGATCCGCGCGCATTCGCCGGGGCCGAT
Source organism: Candidatus Krumholzibacteriia bacterium (assembly GCA_028696635.1). Taxonomy (GTDB): domain Bacteria; phylum Krumholzibacteriota; class Krumholzibacteriia; order Krumholzibacteriales; family Krumholzibacteriaceae; genus JAQVGR01. Next base: position 2,135 of record JAQVGR010000002.1, read on the forward strand.
CCCCCGTTCGGGCATCTCTCCCGCGTATATCGTCATCGCCACGCGCATCGGATCTCCGAGGTCGGCCTCGCGGCAGGCGAATCCGTCCATCGCCGACTTGTCGAAGGGCGGCATGTCGACGTCGGAGACGATTCCGCCGGCGAGCACCCGCCCGGCGGCCTCTTCGAGCGGCACCCGTTCCGTTCCCAACAGACGGGCGCAGGAGAGGATCGTCTCCACGGCGGCGTCGAACGGCATGAGCCCGGAAGGCCCCCCGGCAGATTCACGATTCTTCATCGGTGTTCCTTTCCCGATCCCCGGGATCTCCCGCGATGCGCCGCGCGATCTCCCGCGCCGTCCCGAGCGCGACGCCCAGGCGCCGCGCGATATCCTCCGCGGCCTCGCAGGGAAGAGGCTCCCCCCGGATATAATCGGCGCGCTCGCGCGCCCCCTTCGCGGACGGCTTCGGATCGTCCGCCGGCAGGAAGATCGCCAGATCCGGACGGATCTCCTCGAGGATCCGGTTGCTCTCGATCACGAGGAACGGGGCCGGGCCCGACCCGGCCGCGATCTCCCCGAACGGCGTCCCGACGGGGTAGAAGAGGTTTCCCGCGTCGGGCTTCTCGCGGCCGTGGCCGAGCTTCACGTGCACGGCCCCCGGCAGGAGACGGCACAGGTGCCGGGCAAGCGTCGTCTTGCCGACGTTCGAGCGGGCTCCCGAGACGACGATAGTCTTCATCGCTCCCCCGGCTGACGAACTACGTGAAAAGCCCAAGTTGACAGGCGCGTATCCTCACGCCGTTCTCGTTGCACCAGGCCCCGATGTCGCGCAGGGCGATCCCGCGCTCGCGCGCGATCTCGAACGCCGCCGCGCAGGTCCGCGTCCGGCGCCCGTCGATCTCGCGCACCGCCGCCTCTATCGCCCGGGAGATGTCCTCATCGTTCATCCCTGTTCCCTCCTTCGATGATCGCGCCGAGGTGTCTCTCGAACGCCTCCTCCATCCCCGCCGCGGCCTCGCCGCTGAACCGTTCCCATGCGGCGACCAGCTCCCGCCCGAACGGGGTGAGCTCGGTCGCCCCCCCCGACGATCCGCCGCGCGACTTGCTCACCAGCCTGCGGCCGAACGCCTCCTCGGCCCGATCGATATCGCCCCACGCCTTGCGATACCCCCGGCCGAGCAGCCGCGCCGCCTCGCGTATCGAGCCCTCCGCGGCGATCGCCTCGAGGAGACGGCAGACGCCTTCGCCGAACGTGCCGCCCCCGGGGCCGTCGAGGTAGAGCTTCATCCGCGGACGCATAGCCTCACCCCCGTGCCCTACGACTGTATCACGCGCACGGCGCTCGCCTTTATGGATACGAAGACGCTCATCCCCCGGCGCAGCCCCATCCGGAAGACCGACTCGCCGGCGAGATGCGCGGCGATCTCGACGCCGGCGTCTATGATCGCCTCGAACCCGAGCCTGGCGGGGAGCACTTCGCGCACCGTGCCCGCGATCACGTTGCGGGCGCTCGAGGTCCCGTGCTGCAGCTCGATGGTGACGTCCTCGCCGCGCACCAGCGCGACGCAGGGGCCCGGGCCGGCGTCGGTGAGCACGTCGAGCTCGATCCCCCGGCCGATGAAGCGCGAGGCGTCCCTCTCCCCCCGCTCGAGGCGCCCGCGGTACATGTTGCGTATCCCGACGAAACGCGCGACGAACTCGGAGCGCGGATGCATCAGTATCTCCTCGGGGGTGTCGGTCTGCACGATCGTTCCGTTCTCCATAACCCCGATCCTCGTGGCGAGCGAGACGGCCTCCTCGTAGTCGTGGCTGATGTGGACGATCGTCGTCCCGCTCGCATGCAGCCGGCGCAGCAGCGCGCGCAGATCCGCCCTGGCGACCGTATCGAGCGACGAGAGCGGCTCGTCGAGCAGCAGGCAGTCGGGGCCGGTCGCCAGGGCGCGCGCCAGCGCGACGCGCTGCGCCTCTCCCCCCGAGAGGGTCTTCGGTCTGCGGTCGAGCAGGTGCTCGGCGCCGGTCTCGCGCGCGAGCCGCTCGACCGCCTTGTTCGTCTGCGCCCTTCCCATGCGCCGGCTCGACGGGCCGTACGCGATGTTCCCCCGCACGCTCAGGTGCGGGAAAAGGACCTGGTCCTGGAAGACCACGCCGAGAGAGCGGCGCTGCGGCGGGATCCGCGTGATATCTCGGCCGCGCAGCACGACCCGCCCCGAGTCGGGGCTGATGATACCCGTGAGCGTCTCGAGCAGGACCGTCTTCCCCGTCCCCGAGGCGCCGAGCAGGACGAAGTACTCCCCCGCGCCGACCTCGAACGAGACGTCCCGCATCGAGAAATCGCCGAGCCGCTTGGAGAGCCCGTCAACCTCCAGCATGGCGCCTCCCCCCGGCGACGAGCCGCAGGACCACGAACAGCGCGAGGCAGACCCCGATGAAGATCACCGAGACGGGGCGGGCGTACCTGAGGCCGAAGGCGCCGAACCGCTCGTAGATCAGCACGGGGGTGATCATCGGGTGATAGGCGATGATCAGCACGGCGCCGAACTCGCTCATCCCCCGCGCCCACATGAGGATCAGACCGGAGAGGACCGAGCGCCATGCGAGCGGGAGCGATATCGTGAAGAAGACGCGCAGCGGCGAGGCGCCCAGCGCGAGCGCGGTCTGCTCGAGCCTCAGCGGCACGGCGGCGAACCCGTCGCGCGCCGCATTGACGAGAAACGGCACGCTGACGAAGGCCATCCCCGCCATGATCCCCGCCGGGCCGCCGACGAACTCGATCCCGAGACGCTCCGCCGTCCCGCCGACGAGCGTGCCCGGCGCGATCACGCCGAGCAGGGCGATCCCGGCGGCCGAATGGGGGATGACGATCGGCACGTCGACGATCCCGTTGACCAGCGCCTTGAGCGGGAAATTCCTTCGCGCGAGCAGCCAGGCGAACGGGACCGAAGCGACGGCGAGGATGAGAGTCGCCCCCATCGAGGTCAGCAGGGTCAGGCGCACGCTCGCGGTAACCGCCGGATCGGCGGCCGTCCGCGACAGCTCGCTCCGGCCGGTCGAGAGGACCATCCCGGCGAGCGGTGCGATGATAAAGAGCAGCACCGCCCCTCCGAGGGCTGCGAAGACGAGATGCATCGGCTCCATGCCGCGGGGACGGTTCATCGCGGCGCATCTCCCGGCGGAGCGGCGTACCTGCGCAGCGGCTCCGGTATCCTGTCGTACGTGTCCGTCGGCGAGGGAACGACGGACGGCTGGCCGTTGCGCCGCATCACGGCTCCCCCGCCGGCCGGATCGAGCAGGTACGAGACGAACAGGATCGCGAGATCGGGGGACGGCGCATTCCCGGGGATCGTCACCCCGTAGACCATCGGCGCCCCGCGATGGACGATCGTCGTTCCCGGTTCGGCGCCGGTGACCTCGACCGATACGGTCGCGTAGAGCCCGGAGAAGGCCGGATCCCCGAGGTTGATCTCCGGGGGAAGGCTCACCTGTCGCAGGCCGTGCTGCCCGGCGACCGAGCGGTAGAGGAAGATGTAGTCGATCGAGCCGGTCTCGAGCAGGGCGAGCAGGTCGGTCTCCTTCGGCCTGATGAACCTCGTATCCTTGGCGAGCATCCGATCGGCCAGCCCCGGCAGGCCGTAATGCCTCTCGGCGAGGCGCATCGTCAGCACGGCGCGATACCCGCACGGGTCGGAGTCCGGATCGGACCGCCCGAACGACACGTCCGGATCGAGGAGGATCCCGTGCCAGTTCAGGGAATCGATCTCCTCCGCGCGTCTGGAATGTTCCCCGTAGACGATCGCCATCTCGTTCGCGGCGAACCTGATGTTCCACCCGGCATGCTCCGGTATGAGCAGGTTGTCTATGACGAGGTAATCGGCCGAGGCCATCACGTCGCACGCCCTGCCGAGATCGGAGATCTTGCGCGCGCATGTCCGCGACCCCGCAGCCTCGAGCAGAACCCGCACCCCGGGATGCGCGGCCTCGAAGGTCCGCGCCATCTCGCTCATCGGCACCGAGAGGCTCCCCGCGTGGAAGATCATGAGCTCGCGGCGCGTATCCCCCTTCGGGGATCCTCCCGGCGGGCCGTCCTCCCTCGAACCGCCGCATCCCCCGAGGAGGACGAGCAGCGCTAACGCCGTACTGGCTACCGATCTCATACGCTCAAGATAGCAGAACAACTCCCCGAGTCAACCGATATGTTCAACGGTGCATAACGGACAATTTGCTTTTTATCTGAATTGTTACGGTGTATATTGTCATTCTCGAATCCGCAGGCTACTACATATCGAAGGAGGCCCCGCGGCATGTCTTCAAAGAAAACGGCAGCGAAGATGAAAGGAGCGCACAGGGTGCTGGCGCGCCTCGATTTCGAGGTCGTCCCGCTCGAGAGAGGGTACGCGAACAGGTGGCTCAGGGTCGACGTCTCGAACAACGATATCTCGATCCGCCCGGTCGACGAGCGGATGAAGGAGCTCTGGACCGGCGGGAAGGGATTCGACCTCTGGCTGACCTTCAACGAGGTCGACGGCACGACCAGGTGGGACAGCCCCGAGAACCCGATCTGCTTCTCTCCCGGCCCCCTCGGCGGCACGATCTCCTTCCCCGGCTCGGGGAAGACGCTCGTCACGGCGGTCTCCCCCCTGACGGGGATGATGATGGATTGCAACGTCGGCGGGTACTTCGGGCCGTTCCTCAAGTTCGCCGGATTCGACGCGATGATGCTGACCGGCAAGGCATCCGAAGAGACGATCGTCTATATAGACGCGGTCGGCGGGCGGATCACGATCGAGCGGGCGCCGCTGGAGAGCGTCGACTCGCACCTGCTCGCCGAGGAGCTCGCCGGGATGTACGCCGATGACGAGAACGACCTGCGCAACATCGCCTGCGTCTCGGCCGGGCGCGGCGCCGAGCACGCGCGCATGGGGGTGCTGAACTTCTCGTTCTGGGACTGGCGCCGGGGGGCCGCCCGCCTCAAGCAGGCGGGGCGCGGCGGGATCGGCACCGTATTCCGCGACAAGAAGCTCAAGGCCCTCGTGATCAAGAATGCCGAGGCGACCCCGTCATGGCGCGTCGAGCAAAGCGAGGCGGCCCGCGCGATCACTCCGGCGAAGGTTCCCGTGCAGACGTGTCCGCAGGAGATCGGGGAGATCGCCGGGATCATCGAGCGGCACGGCTGCGATCCGGAGTACGTGACCGAGATGCTGCAGGACCTCCAGAAGCGCTTCCGCCACATATCGAAGACGGCGATCGACGAGATCAACCGGAGAACGGGAAAGCCGAAGTCGCATCTGTACCACATCGCGACCTTCTTCGACGCCTTCTCTCTCGAGCCAAAGGGAGAACGGGTCGTGCAGGTCTGCATGGGCAACGCCTGTCACGTGAAGGGCTCCTCGAACGTGCTCGACGCCTTCGAGCGGGCCCTCGGGATCGCGGCAGGCGGCACGACCGCCGACGGCAGGTTCACCCTCGAGGCGGTCGGGTGCCTCGGCGCCTGCTCGATAGCGCCGGTGGTCAGGATCGGCGAGACGGTCCACGGCGGGGTCAAGCCGAAGGACGTGAAGAAACTGCTCGCCGATGCCCGCTCGGCGGCCCCCGATACGGCCGAAGAGGCGCCGGCGCGAAGGCTCCGCCGCAGGAAGCTCAGCCCGCGCGGCCTCGCGATGATCGCGTCGGCGAGGCGGAAGAAGGACGGCGCCTTCCTCAAGACGCTGGCGGTCTGCACGGGGAGCGGGTGCGCCGCCTCCGGCGGATTCGAGATCCGCGACGCGCTCGCCGCGCTGATCTCCGCGAAGGGCCTGGATGACAGGTACGCCGTCGTCGGGACCGGCTGCCACGGCTTCTGCTCCTCCGGTCCGGTCGTCGTCGTGCAGCCCGACGGGATCTTCTACCGGAAGGTCAAGGCCGCGGACCTCGAGGCGATCGTCGACTCGCTCTCTTCCGGCGCCGTCGTCGAGCGGCTCCTGTACAGGGATCCCGCGAGCGGCGCGGCGATCGCGAAGACGGACGAGATCCCCTTCCTCGCCGCCCAGACGCCGATCGCACTGCGCAACAAGGGGCTGATCGATCCCGAGGACATCGATCAGTACATCGCACGCGGCGGGTACCGGGGACTGAAGAAGGTTCTCGGCTCCATGGACCCGGACGATGTGATCGACGAGGTGATCGCCTCGGGGATCCGCGGCCGCGGCGGCGGCGGATTCCCGACGGGGCTGAAGTGGCGCGCCGGCGCGCTCGCCGCGAGCAGTGACGGCGGGGAGATCTACGTCGCCTGCAACGCGGACGAGGGGGTGCCGGGGGCGTTCGCCGCCCGGACGATCCTCGAGACCGATCCGCACACGGTGATCGAGGGGATGCTGATCGGCGCCTTCGCCGTCGGATCGAACGAGGGGCACGTCTATGTCCGCGACGAGTACCCGCTGGCAGTGAGCCGGCTCGGGCGGGCGATCGCGCAGGCCCGCGCGTACGGCCTGCTCGGCGAAGACATCCTCGGATCGGGGATGCGGTTCGACGTGCGCGTGCACCGCGGCGCGGGGGCGTTCGTCTGCGGCGAATCGAGCGCCCTGATGGCCTCCATGGAGGGAGAGCCCGGCGAGCCGCGCCCCAAGTACGTGCACGGAACCGAGCTCGGATTCCGCGGCAGGCCGACGGTGCTCAACAACGCCGAGACCTGGGCCGCGATACCCGAGATCGTCTCGCGGGGCGCCGCCTGGTTCGCCTCTATCGGCACGGGCGACGTCTGCGGGGACCCCTGGGGAGGCTCGTCCGGGACGAAGGTCTTCTCGCTCGCCGGCGACGTGGCGAACACCGGGCTCGTCGAGGTCCCGCTCGGCACCACGGCCCGCGAGATCATCATGAAGATCGGCGGCGGAGTCCCCGGGGGGCGCGCGCTCAAGGCCTTCCAGACCGGCGGCCCGCCGGGCGGGTGCCTGCCCGCATCGATGATCGACATCGGGCTCGATTTCGATTCGCTCGCGGGGGCCGGATCGATGCTCGGCTCGGGGGCGATCGCCGTCATGCACGACCGGACCTGCATGGTCGACGTCGCCAGGCATTCGATCGACTACCTGAAAGGCGAGTCGTGCGGCAAGTGCACCCCCTGCCGCGAGGGGCTGCACCTGATCAGCGCCGTCCTCGGGCGCATCTGCGCCGGCGAGGGGCGCGAGGGCGACATCGAGCGGCTCGAGGAGCTGTGCGCGACGCTCGAAGCGGCGAGCCTCTGCGGGCTCGGCAGGACGGCGCATCATCCCGTCACCAGCACGCTGCGGTACTTCCGCGAAGAGTACGAAGAGCATATCCGGGAGAAGAAATGCCGCGCGGGTATCTGCGCGGCGCTCGTCGAGTACCGGATAGACCCGGAGAAATGCACCGGCTGCACCCTCTGCTTCAAGAACTGTCCCGTCGGCGCGATCACGGGGAAGGCGAAACAGGCTCACGCGATCGACCCCGACACCTGCATCAAGTGCGGGATCTGCTACCAGGTCTGCACGTTCGACGCCGTGGAGGTGATCTGAGATGGCCGCCGGAACCAGCGGCGCGAAGGCGCCCGGAAAGATAGAGATCGTGATCAACGGGGTCGAGGCCTCGGTTCCCCGGGGCGTCTACCTCCTGCAGGCCCTGCGGGACAACGGCGTCGCCGTGCCGACGCTCTGCCATCACAAGGACCTCACCCCCTCGGGGGTCTGCCGGCTCTGCGTCGTCGAGGTCGAGGAGGGCGGTCGCCGCAGGATGGTCACCTCGTGCACCTAACCCGTCCGCGACCATATCGCCGTCCTCACCGACACGGAGGCGGTCAGGAACCACCGCAGGACGCTCGCCGAGATGTACCTCGGCCGCTGGCCGAACGTGCCGCTGATCCGCGAGATCGCACAGATCTGCGGGGCGACCGACGCGCAGAAGTACCGGAGCGATCTGACCGACGAGAATCCCAGGGCATGCGTGCTGTGCGGCCGCTGCGTGCGCGCCTGCGACGAGTTCATCATGGAGCGTATACTCGACTTCGCCGGCCGGGGGACGATGCGCCACCTGACGATGCCTTTCGGCGAGGTGGATCCGCACTGCATCGGCTGCACCTCGTGCGCGTACGTCTGCCCCACCGGGGCGATCCGGATCGTCGACGACCTCAACCACCCGGCCGATCCGCGGATGATCCGCGACTACGGGATGCGGATCAACGCCGAGATGGCCACCCTCGACAAGAACCAGTGCCGCATGCGGGAGGTCGGCACGGCGAACATCGTCGACGTGATGGACGCCTACGACCTGCTCCCCGTGCACAACTACAAGTTCGGCTCGCACCCCGACGCGAAGAAGATAGGCTCGGCCGAGCTCAAGGCCCGGTTCTTCACGCAGAACCACCCCGACGGATGCTGGAAGGGGTGCTCGATGGCGTGCGCCAAGGCGGTCGACGGGTTCGAGCTTCGCACCGGCCCCTACAAAGGGCAGAAGGTCGTCGTCGACGGCCCCGAGTACGAGACCGCCGCCGCGGGGGCCAACATGGGGTGCTTCGACCCCGACTTCGTCGTCGAGTGGAACTTCTACTGCGACACCTACGGGATCGACACGATCTCGTTCGGCACCTGCATGGCGTTCGTGATGGAGTGCTTCGAGAACGGCATCATCACGACCGAGCACACCGGCGGCAAGGTGCTGCACTTCGGCGCGAAGGACGCGGTCCTCGAGTGCATCCACGAGATGGCGGCCGGCGAGGGGTTCGGCGTCGACGTGGGCCAGGGGATCCGGTGGCTCAAGGAGAAATGGATCCGCGAGTACGGAGCGGACCCGCAGTTCCTCCGGGACATCGGGATGGAGGTCAAGGGGCTCGAGTACTCGGAGTACATGTGCAAGGAGTCCCTCGCCCAGCAGGCAGGGTACACGATGGCGGTCAAGGGGCCGCAGCACGACGAGGCCTGGCTGATCTTCATGGACATGGTCAACAACCAGATCCCCACATTCGAGGACAAGGCCTACGCGCTGTACTACTACCCGCTCTGGCGGACCTGGTTCGGGCTTCACGGGCTGTGTAAACTGATCTGGAACGACATCGTCCCGATGAGCAACAAGACCCTCCCGCCTCAGCAGGCGGCAAAGGTCCCCGAGCACGTGGAGGACTTCTTCAAATTCTACGAGGGGATGACCGGCAAGCCGCTCGACGAGGAGGGGATGCTCGCCCAGTCGGCGCGGGTGCACAACCTCCAGCGCGTGATGGCGCGGATGTTCGGCAACGGAACCCGCACGGACGACATGCCGCCGTTCCGCGCCGTCGGGCCGGTGACCGCCGAGGAGTACGAGTCGCGAGCCGAGCGCTACGACAGACAGCTCAAGGAGCTGGCCGGGTTCGATCCGGAGGGGAAATCGACGGCGGAGAAGATGGCCGCGCTGCGCGCCTACCGGATGGAGCAGTACAACAGGGTCGTCGACGCCGCGTACGACCGGCGCGGCTGGACGCGCAACGGCGTGCCGAAGATCGAACGGCTGAGAGAACTCGGCATCGACCTGCCCCGGATCGTCGAGATCGTCAGGAACGACCAGGAGTAGGGGCGGCCGCGGGCCGGCGAAGACCCGCGGACCCGGGGCCGGCTTTACAGCGTCACGATTACGGAGTATCTTTCGTTCATGGCGACTACCGATCCGATATTCGAGCGCAACGTCCCCGGGGCGACCGAGAAGCTCCGGGCGGCGCCGGTCGGGATCGCCGGGTGCGGGGGCCTGGGCTCCAACGCGGCGATGCTTCTCGCCCGCGCCGGGGTGGGCCGGCTGATCCTCGCCGACCACGACGTCGTCGAGCTCTCCAACCTCAACCGCCAGCACTTCTTCAGGAAGGACGTCGGCCGTACGAAGGTCAGGGCCCTCGCCGATCACCTCAGGGCGGTGAACCCGGCGATGGAGCTCGCGCTTCATCCGGAGGAGCTCGAACCGGACGCGGTGGCGGCGGTATTCGCCGGGGCCGATCTTCTGATAGAGGCCTTCGATCTCGCCGATCGCAAGCGATGGCTGATAGAGGCGTGGTGCCGCGCCTTCCCCGACCGCCCGATCGTCGCGGCGAGCGGCCTCTCGGGAGTCGGCAGGACCGCGGCGATGCGCGTGCGCTCCTCGGGAAAGATCCACGTGGTCGGCGACGAGGAGTCCGACATGAGCGAGGGGCTCTGCGCTCCGCGCGTCGCCCTCGCCGCCGCGATGCAGGCCAATATCGCGGTCGAACTGCTCCTGGGCATGAAGGAGAAACGATGATCACGGTCAACGACAGGGACAGGATCGAGTGGCGCGAGGGGATGACCGTGCAGGATCTGCTCGATGCGATGCGGTACGACTACGCGCTGATCACGGTGACGATCGAAGGCGCCCTTGTCCCCGAGGACGAGTACGACATCCGCGCCGTCCCCGACGGCTCCAGGGTCGGCGTCTTCCACCTCGCGCACGGGGGATGATCCCCGCCCCGACCTTCTCTTGCACCGTTACCGCAAAAGGACCATCTTGCGCGTATCGACGAACCCATTCGATTCCATACGGTAGAAATAGACACCGCTCGCCGCGGCGGCCCCGCTGTTGTTCCTGCCGTCCCACACGGCGGTGTGTTCTCCTGCCTTCCGAACATCGTCGACCAGCATGCGCACGTGCCGCCCTGCCGCGTCGTAGATCCTGATCGTCACGCGCCCCTCCTCCGCTATGCTGTACCGTATCGTCGCCGCGGGATTGAACGGGTTCGGGTAGGATTGGGCGAGGCCGTAGGAGAACGGCGAGGGAGTGTCCGCGCCGGTGATGTCGGGGTTCGTGTCCGACTGGAACCAATTCAGAATCGCGCGCAGTATCTCATTCCGGGTCATCGGGGAATTGGACCCGTCGATGTCGCGAATGTTCATGAAGCTGTGCCCGAGAAGGACGATGCGCGAGTAACAGGAGTTTACCGTCAGTATATTGTAGACCGCGCCGAGGCGCAGGTCGGGGAATTCGGAATACAGAGCGGCTTCCTGGCCGGTGCCTTCGGTCAAGAAGACGTCGAACGCGTTGACGATCCCGCAACCTCCGTAGAGATAGTAGTCATACGTATGCCCTTCGTACGCGAAGGGAGATCCCGGGACTCCCGAGAGCATGGGATTCACCTCGCCCGTCATCTCGAAGTAACTGTCCCCGTCTGGCGCATACGGATACAAAGCAGCGCCGCAATAGTACCCGAGCAGCAATTGTGCGCTCGCGGAGCCGGCGTCCCCTATCCTGTCGAGCTCCCATCCGATGTTGTCACCCATGAGGAGCAGATTGCAGTCGTGCTCTGACAGAGACAGCCAATCGATCAATCTCTGGCAATCGTTGCTCTTGTCACCGCCCGTCGTCGTGGTATCGGCGATCGTATTCCGCCGCAGATTGCCCGAATCCCAGATGATCACCTCGTACGCCGTCGTCAGGTGGGTCAATGAAGCGCGGCTGCCGAGGCTGTTGGAGACGAGCGACGAGGGCCCCATGACGTCGTACCGATCTGGCGTGTTCTCGCGCGGAATGACGGCGGCGAAGGTCTCGTCGAGATAGGTCTGGACGGCGCCGTCCCATGTCCCGCGGCCGTGGAAGTGGTCGACGTAGAGGATATCGCTCGCAAGGGTCGGCAGACAGGTGAACTCGAAGAGAGCGCTTCCGCCGCGATGCCTGCTCTGCCTGCCCTCCTCGGCCCATGCGGGAAGGGTCGAACTGTTGCCGTTTCGATCAAAGGCCTTGAAGTAGTACTCGATCATGTAGCCTCGGGTGAAGAGCGAGTCGTTTAAGTCTACGACATACTTGTTCTCGACGGGATCGCCGACATCGTCAAGCGCCTGCGAACAGAGCAGGATCGTCCAGTTCCCGTCATCCTGCCGGTATGTGCCGTAATCGCCGGCGATATCCGGACCGTACAGATCCGGTTTCGGCGGATCATCGGGCCCGAGAAACTCCACGTTGACGTGGCAGTAGACGCGATCATCTCCCGTCCAGAGCGTATCGAGCCTCCCGCCGGACGGAGCCGCGCATCCCACCACGATCCAATCACCGGGTACGATGAATCGGTTTCCGAGCGGCGAGACGTCGGCAGCCATATCGGCGCGGCAGTAGCTCTCCAGATCGAACGCTACGGACGGAAACGTGTCCTGAAACAGATCGACATCTCGGTACGACCACACCGGACCGGCATGCTCATAGCGGTACAGTCGCACGTCGTCGAACCAGGGGGCCGGCCGGTGTTCGGAGCCGCTCCCGTAGTACCCGTAGAACTCGTGATACAGATCGACCACGCCGAGCGCGATCTGCACCGAGTCGGCTCCCACGAGATCGCTCACGTCGTGGTCGGCGAAAAAGTAATCGCGTTCCGAGCTCACGAAGGTCCCGGACATATCCTTCTTGCCGCCATAGTAGGCGAAGCCCCGATCGTACCAGGAGCTCCAGCCGCCGGCAGCATCCCACGTCCGGATCCGCCAGTTGTAAAAGACGAGATTATCCAGCGGGAGATCGCGGTAGACGGTGAACCGCAGCCTCGCCCCTCCGAGCCCCGGCAGCTCGTTCGAAGGAATCTCCGCATCCTGGTTCTCATTCTTGCCCGTCGAATATCTCCTCATGTCCATGGCCGGGGATACTATCATCTCGTCATGGCCGTGCTCGAGCATGAGATTGACCGTACTGGCAATCGGTGTATTGAACAGGCCGGGATACTCCGAACTCTGCTCCGTCGATCCGACGTAGAAAACGACCTGCGTTCCGAAGTCGGCGTTGCACGGATCCTTGTCGTAGAGATTCGACGCGAGCCCTGCAAAAGCTCCGAAGCTGTCCGGCGGGGCCGTGTTGTCCCGCGAGGTCCATCCCTGCCAGTTCAACATCTCGAAGTCGTACCAGACAAGACAGTATGTGTCCGCCTGCGCCGTCGTATAGTGCTCGCCGCGGAAGGCATCGAGCTCGCGATCGCCGAAGAGCTCGTCGGCTTCCCATTCCTGTCTGACGATCCATCCGGCATGCAACATGCCGGACGGAAGCACGAGAAGTATCTGCGCGCAGCACAGTACCGCGAGCAGAAGCGAGGAGCCGGTCTTCATACAGAGCCTCCCTGTGCTAAGAGACACGTCCGGAAGGAACCGATGCTCCCGAACAGTCACGAGCGGTCGATATGGCGGTTATTGCGCTTTCCACGAAATCGAGCGGCTCCATTGTACCACACATGACACGCTCAATTCACTATAAAAGCACCCAGCGAAAACGCAGCGTCCGTGTATGAGAGCAGAGCGCTCGCAATGCATTGTCCGCGAATACTAATACTCGCCGTGCTGCTCATGCCGGGGCCAACCGTGGCGCAACGGACAGGGCGTCACGAGCGGGTCCTACATCTTTTCGGTCGAACCCTCCGACGGGCGGTTCGCCCCTGGCGGTCGGGAAGTCCATGGTGATCAGGTAGATCGGTTACGGCATAATGCGGAGGATGATCATGTCGAGATGATTGCGTGTGGAACCGTTGCCCGATCTCAACTCCCGAAAACGCGCCTGAGCAGATCGGTCGTGCGGGCCAGGGGGTCCTCCCGTATCCTTCGCTCCTCCTGCCCGAGCACGGTGAACAGCCCGTCGAGAGCCTTGCCCGTGACGTAGTCCTCGAGATCGACGAGGCGCTCCGCGCCGGCAGGCGTGAGCGAGTTGTACGTATCGGCGACCGTGCCGTAGAGGCGGGAAAGCCCGATCTCCCCGATCTTTTCCTCCACGATCGGCTGGAAGCGCTGGCGCAGGGCGCTTCGGGTCCGGCCCTCGAAGTACTCGGTGGCGGCGGTGTCATGACCGCGGAGGATCCCGTATGCATCGGATATCGTCATCCCCGTCACCGCGTCCCAAAAGATATCGCGCGCCTCGGCGGCGGCGAGCTCCGCGGCCCTGTTCATCCCCGTCTCGAGCTCGTCGACCTGCCCTCCCAGGCCGACGGTCCGCAGGGTCGAGGCGGCCGACTGCAGCTGATCGGGAAGCGCGATCCTGATCAGCGCGTTGCCGAGATACCCGTCGACCTTCGAGGTCGAGAGCACCGTGTTCTGCGTCCCCACCCTGAGCGCTTCCTTCAGGCCGGCGACGACGGTCTGCTCGTCGAGGGGGCCGCCCGCGGCGGGCCCGGAGCCGAGGATTCCCGAGAGATCATTCTGCAGGGAGGCGCATCCGGAAACAGAGATGAAGAACGCTGCAATCACTATCAACGCGGAATTTCTTTTCGAATTCATTGAAGCCCTCTCTTCAGTCCGTGATCTTCTTCAGCAGGTCCTTCGCCTTGTCGCCGACCGTGCCGCCGATCTTCTCCTCTACCAGGCGCTCGACCCCCGAGCGGGCGACCTCGGAGGCGGCCCGCCCGGCGATCGCCGAGAGAACCTCCCCGGCGATCTCCCCCGGGGCCGCGCCGCGGGGGCCGCCGAGGTCGCCGAGGTCGAATCCCGGCAGCGCGACGGTCCGTTTCTCCAGGCCGAGCGCCGAGGCGTCGAGCTCGATGCGCCCCTGCTCGAAGACGAACCGCGCGACCCGGATCCGCTTCGCCGGCCCGTCCTGCTCTTCCCCTCCCCCGCTCTCCCTTGCGTACGCATCGATCCGTTTCCTGAGCTCATCGATGTTGAGCAAGCCTGTTTCGGTGAACACGGCGTGGACTGCGGGGGCCTTGACTCGGATCTCGTCGATGACGATCGGATCCTTCCCAAGGCTGTTCAGGTCCAGATCGACGGCGATGTCCTCGAGGGTAAAGGCGTGCGGCGCCTCGTACCCGTCCGGATTCGCCACGGTGAGCCCCTCGACGCTCCCCCGCCCGTCGCGCAGCTCGATCTTGACCCCCGAGACGCGCACGTCGGTGCCCGTCGCCTCGCTCCCGCTCCTCTCGACGGCCTTCGCCACCAGCGAATCGATGTTGGCGATGAGCAGGAACGCAACGACCGCGATCAGCACCACGACCGCGGCCACGATGACCAGCAGCTTCCTCACGGGGGACCTCCTTCCGCACGGACACAGTTTCCGCGATATCCCGTAAAAAAGTGTAGTCCCGCCCGCCGCCGTTGACAAGCGGTTACCGGAGGATGTCGTCGCTGTCTCACGCGGCGATTCTACTCGATCGTGTAGAACCGTATCTGCGAGAGCGCCTTGACCGCCCGGTCGGAGAAGAAGTCCATCGGCGGGTAAATGGCGAACCGCCCGCCGTCCCCGTCTCCTCGCTCGATCAGGAGGAACTCGCAGTTGTCGCCGCGGTTCAGCAACTCGCTGCAGGAGATCGAGACACGGTACCCGTCCGGGGCGACAGCCATCAGGAATCCCTCCCGAAGCGTCTTCCGGTCGACCGGCACGATACCCGCAAGGAGCCCGCGAAGCTGCGCTCCCTCGAACTCGCGCATGCCGTGGAAGCCCCTGCCGCGCCCGTAGAAGACGGCGCGGTACCTCGATCGCTCCGCCCCTTCGGGAAGCGCGGCGATCCGCATGCGCTCCTCGCCGTCCACCGAGACGGCCACCGACTCGGAGAACAGCGGTTTGAGCCCTTTCTTCGTCTCCACACCGATCGAATGCGAGACGATCCGGAGCGTCGCCGGCGCTTCGAGCGAGCGATCGGCGAGCAGGTCGTCGCAGAAGACGAGTCTCGTCGATTCGGGGAGCGGCCAGCGCTCGCCGGTCACCGAGGGGACGATCGGCGCCGCCTTCGTCGCGATGATGATGCGGTGAGGGGAGCCGGGGTAGAAGATCTCCCCCCACGAGATCACGACGCGCTCTCCGCGGTCGTTCTGGGCCACGACGAGCAGGTCGATCGCACGGTCGAACTCGGCCGGCTCGGTCTTTTCGGGCAGGACCGTGCGCAGGATATCGAACAGCGAGTACCCGTCGTAGCGGTAGGCGCCGACGAACCGTGTGCTGTCGCCGTCGAGGAACGCCTCGCGCCGCATCACGGTGCGCATCTCGAGGGTCGCGAGATCGACGACTCCCGAATCGGCCGTCTCCCCCGCTATCGCGATCGTCAGCGGGCCGGGAAGATCAACGAGGTCGATGTCGTCGTAGAAATCGTTGTTGCGCCCCTCCGTGTCGGGCCCGGCGAAGGAGACAACCGGCGAAAGGAGCAGGGCGAGCGCGAATACGGCACACAGGCGTTTCATCTAGATCCTCCAGTCGAATCCGGCCGAGAACTGCCTTCCCGGCGCGGGGTAACCGAGTTCTTCCTCGTACGAGGCGTCGGTGAGATTGAACAGCTCGACGCGCAGCGTGAGGCCGCCGCCGACCTCCTGGCTGAGCGTGATGCCGTGATACCGGTACGGGGCGAGCGTGAGACCGGGAACGAAGGTCGTCCGCTCGCCGAGGACGGAGAAGTCGTAGCGCACACGCGTGCCGAACCGCGTTTGCGCCGTCGCGGCGAGACCGAGCCGGTGCGGGGAGAGCTCTTCCATGATCTCGGCGGTCGAGGCTCCGCGGTCTATCCAGACATACCCCGCCTCGAACGTGAGACGCTCCGACCAGCCGACGCGCAGCGTCGCCTCGACGCCGGTCAGGACCGACTCGAGCACGTTGCGGTACTGCTGCGAGCTCGCGGGCCGGTAGATCAGGTCCTCGAGCTCGTTGCGGAACCACGAGGCCTCCACGGCGAGGTGCCTGTCCCCATCCCCGATCAGCCACCGCTCGAGCCCGACCTCGAACTTGTCCGCCGTCTCCGGACGAAGCCCGGGATTTCCCGATGTCTCGCTGTAGAGCGCGTGCAGGGTCGGAAACCGGATGGCGCGTGAGTAGGCCGCGCGGGACTCGATCTTCCAGGGGAGGGTCTGGCGGAGCGCGATCGTCGGCAGGAAGGCCCCGCGGGCGGAGCCCCCGCTCTCCGTGGCGTAGTAGGCCCCCTGCGCCCCGGCCGTGAATGTCGCCGCGGTCCACGGAGCGAACCGATCCTCCACGAACGCGGAGCCGGTCGTGATCGAGTGGGCGACCCACGGCTCGTCCAGGTCGGGCTTCTTGTCCATCCCGTCGTACTTGAAGGCGATCCCCGCGTGGACGCGGTGGCCTGACGAGACCTCCCCCTCGACGCTCGCCGAGCCGCCGGCGGTGAGGTTCTCGAGCTTCGAATCGAACTCGATCTCCTCCTCGCTCATAGAGGGACCGGAGTACTCTATCAGCCGGTCCTCCTGCGCGTCGGCATAGAGGACCGCGGTCATGTCGAACCGCCCGCCGAGGCGCCGCTCGTTGCTCAGCGAGGCTCCGTAACGGACCCACTCGGGGAATCGGCGCCAGTGGGGAGCATCCCACGAGTATATGGTCGGCGGGATTTCGCGGCGCGACCGGTTGTAATCGAGGGTCAGCGTATAGAGATCGCCGGGGACGCGCTCGTACCCGGTTTTGATCGAGCCCCCCGCCTTGTGATACCCGCTGTTCATGCGGGTCCCCCCGTCCTCGATGGAGGTCGGCTCGAACGAGCCGCTCAGCGGAAAGCCGTCGCGGTACTGCTCGTAGGCGCTGAGCCGGTACCGCAGCCGGCCGCGCGAGCCGCCGTGCCCGAGCGAGAGACGGCGCAACCCGTTGTCGCCGAACCGGGCGCCGAGCGACGAGCCCGGTTCGTCGAGCCCGGAGCGGGTGATCACGTTGATCACCCCGCCCATCCCGTTCGGGCCGTAGGCGGTCGAGGCGGGCCCCTTGACGACCTGCACGGCGGCTATGTCCGCGGAGGAGATCATCGAAAGGTCGGTCTTGCCGTAATACCCCGTGTTGATCGGCCTTCCGTCGACCAGCACGAGGACCGAGGAGGCGGGGAAACCGCGGATCCGTGTCTCGGTCTCCGCCTTGGCCCCCGAGGTGACAAGTAGAGCCGGCTCGAGGCGGAGCGTGTGGGCGATGTCCCCCCCGCCCCGCGCTCCGATCTGCTCACCCCGCAGCTCGGTGACGAGCGAGAGATCGCGAGGGCGCCGGCCGTAGACGACGATCTCCTCGAGGCGGTAGATGACGCTGAACGTGTCGGCCGGCACGGCCGCCGCCCTCGCCGCGAGCGTGTCCGCGGTGTTCGAGCCGGCGGAATCCGGCGCGCCTTCCGCTCCGATCGGCGCGAGGGCAAGCCACACGAAGATCGGAACGCGGACGGTGCGGCTCATTCGATCTCGATCCGCTCGAGCATCTTGAGCTTGTACGGCCCGGAGGTGAGCGCCGGATCGGTGAAGATCGTCTTCTGCGTCTCGAGCAGCCAGTACCCGGTCTGCAGCTGCGTCCAGGTCATCGGGTCGGCGGTCCCGTATCCGTCGAGCGCCGTGATGTAATACGAGCGCGAGGCGGGATCGGCGATCAGAGCCGAGACGAACCCGGAGAGCGCGACGGCGTCCTCCAGCTGCGCTTCGAAGTTCTCCACCTGCACGACCGGCATCTGCTCCAGCTCGTAGAAGGCCGTCGTGTCGGGGGCTATCACGTCGAACTTTCGCTTCACATACACATGGCGGGACGCCTTGACGTTATAGGCCCCGGGGAGATCGATCGCCTCGTCGGGGAAGACGACGTCTCTCGTGGCGGCGAGGATATACCCGAGGGGCATCTGATCCCACGTGTTGTCCGGGTACCCTTTGACCGAGGCCGAGAAGCCGTCCTCGCCGGCGATGCGGTAAGCGTAGAGGACGCGCGCGTCGTGGAAGGCCCCTCCCTTGTCCTCGTACATCGGCACGAGCGACGTATCGACGAGCTCGTCGAGGTGCACGGCCGTCTGCCCGTCGACGTCGATCGAGGGCAGGTCGCCGAGCCACACCTGCGTCGACTCGCCCTCGTGATGGACGAGCAGGTACTCGCTTTGCGTCTCGGGGGCCGCGGTCTCGTCCTCGCTGCAGGCTCCCATGACCGCGAGCGAGAGCGCGAGCACGACGGCGGCGGCGCGCGGGAAGAAAGGACGCGGGGGGAACGGGCGGATTGACGGGGTGAACATGGTCACTCTCCTTTCCAAACACGGGAGGCCGCGCCGTTTCCGGCGGGGCCCTGTCGGTCCGCTCCCGTGGGCGCTTTGCCGGTAGGGAGGCGGACTCGGAGAATAGCCAGGGACG
>JAQVGR010000190.1 GCA_028696635.1 Candidatus Krumholzibacteriia bacterium
CGAGCTCCCGCACGTTGCCGGGCCAGTCGTACTCGGCGAGGTAGGCCGCCGCCTCCGGGGAGATCCGCTTCATCGGGGTGTTGTAGAGGCGGCAGAAAATCGTGAGGAAGTGGTCGCAGAGCAGCTTGATGTCCTCGCGGCGCTCGCTCAGGCCGGGAACGCGGATCGGGAAGATGTTGATGCGGTAGTAGAGATCCTCCCGGAACCTGCCGTCCCTGACGAGCTGCAGCAGGTCCTTGTTCGTCGCGCAGATGATCCTCGCGTCGGTGCGGATCTCCACCGTGCCGCCGACGCGGAAGAAGTTGCGGTGCTCGAGCACCTGCAAAAGCTTCGGCTGGATCTCGAGCGGCAGGTCGCCTATCTCGTTGAGAAAGATCGTCCCTTCGCTCGCCGATTCGAAGTGGCCGATCTTCTGCCGGTACGCCCCGGTGAACGAGCCCTTCTCGTGGCCGAACAGCTCGCTTTCGATCAGCTCGCGCGGGATCGCCGCGCAGTTGAGCGTGTGCAGCGGCTTGTCGCGGCGCGTTCCCGTATGGTGGATCGTACGGGCGATGAGGTCCTTGCCCGCGCCGTTCGGCCCCGTCAGGAGGACCGTCGTGTCCATCTCCTTGATGCCGTCGATCAGCTCGTAGATATGCCTGATCGCGGGGGACTTGCCTATGATGTCCTGGAACGCGACGCGCTCGCGCGCGCGGATGTTCGGCGCGGGGGCAGGCCGCTCGGTGCGGCGGACCCGATCGGCGAGATACATCCGCTCGAGGCCGAGGGCCACCTGCTGGCTGAACGCGACGAGGAAGGTGTGGTCCTCGTCGCCCGCACCGGCCGTGCCTCGGGGCGAGTCGAGGTAGAGAAACCCCGTCACCGCGTCCTGGATCCACAGCGGCGTGCATATGATCCCCGGATGGTCCTCGAGGAAATCCCCGGCTACCTTTCCCTCGGGGATGCGCGTACGGGATATGTCGAGCGGATATCCGAGCTGCCGGGTGATCGAGAGGATCGAGATGATGTTCTTGTCGGTCAGGATCGTCTCCGAATCGAAGTCCCCCGTCGACGCGAGGATGCGGTACGTGTCCTGCCCGTCGTTCTGAACGATCAGCGCGGCGCGCTCCATCCCGGTGATCGATCTGGCCGTCTCGGTAATGGTCGCGTACAGCCTGTCGGGATCGCGGATCGTCCGGATGAGGCTGATCATCCGGCAGAGGGCCCGGAACCGTGCCGAATCGGTATGGATCGTCTGCGGCTCGAGGGCGGAGTGCCGCTCGAGCTGCTCCTGCAGGCGCACTACCTGGCGCGGGGGGCTGTCCGTCTCGGCGAGCAGCGATGCGGCGCGCAGCAGGTATTCGCGCGCGAGCGGCTCGTTCCCCTCCTCGAGGTAGAGCTCGCCGATCTCGGCGGCCACCGACGAGGCCGTCCCCTTGCGGCCGAGCAGGGAGAGCTCGAACGCCGTTTCCTCGAGCTTCCGCTTGCCCAGCTCCCGCTTTCCCTCGGCGAGCAGGATCCGCCCCTCGAGCAGGTCGAGCAGCGCGGTTTCGAGGCGCGAGCGGATCCGGTCGTTGAGCTCCCTGGCGTTGTCGAGCAGCCGTTTCGTCTCGTCGGGCTTTCCCTCGGCGAGGCTCAGCTCGCCGAGCCGCCTGAAGACGACGGCTTTTTCCCTGAGCGATTTGGTCTTGTTGCAGATGTGCAGGTCGCGGAAGTAATGCTCGCGGGCCTTCCCGTGATCGCAGCGCATGAAGCATATCTCGCCGAGGGTTCCGGACGCCTCGGCGATGAGCTGCAGATTGCCGATGTCCTCTGCGATCCCGATCGCGGTCCTGCAGTTCGCCTCGGCCTTCTCCGTATCCTCGAGGTCGAGGTAGGTGAGCGCGAGGTTGAGGTGCACCGCCGCGAGCCCCGGCTGGTTGTTGTTGCGCTGCTTGATCGTCATGCTCTTCGTGAAGCTCTCCAGCGCCTCCCTGACGCGTCCCATCGAGCGGTACACGAGGCCGAGGTTGTTGAGGCTCGCCGCGACGCCGAGATCGTCGTTGCCGTCCTCGCGCAGGGCGAGGCACCGCTTGTGGCACATCAGCGCCTCGTCGTACTTGCTCCGGTTCCAGTTGATCGCGCCCATGAGGTTGTACGACTGGGCGAGCTCGGCGGGGTGCAGCTTCTTGTCGAGGAGCCTGTGCACGAGCAGACAGTTCTCCCATGACTGGTCGAACAGGCCGAGCCGGTAGTCGACCCAGGCGAGATCGTTGTACAGGGCGGCCCGCTCCTGTATCAGCAGGTGCTCGCCGTGGGAGTCGAGGGCCTTCCTGAGCAGTCCCTGGGCCCGGGTGAACTCGCCCCGTTTCTCGAGGATCTCGCATTCGCGCCGGATCGCCTCCACGGCGAGCGAGCGGTGGCCCTGCGTGATCTGGTCCCGGCTGGTCCGCTCGCGGCAGAGGCGGTAGAAGGACTCCGCGCGGTCGGTCTCTCCGATCGTCAGGTAGAAGTCGCCGAGCTCGAGCATCAGCTCCAGGCGCACCTCGCCGGGGAGCCGGCGGTCGAGCTTCGCGCGCAGGAATCCCTCGTGGAAGCAGGCGACGGCGCCGAGGCGCTTCCGCCCCAGCAGCTGCTGGAAGACCTGCAGCCCGCGGAAGGCGGCCTCCTTGTCCTCGCCGCAGCGGGTCAGGTGGTAGAAGACGTACACCGGGGGCGCCCCCGGCGCCTCCTTGAGGATCTGCGCGATCCTCGCGTGCAGCTCGCGGCGGCGCGCGGCGGGGATCGACCGCTCGATGATCCGTGCGAGCCCTCCGCCCGCGATGCGGTAGACCGTGCACAGCCGGCCGGCGCAGATCGGCGATCGCTCGGCCCGCCCCCGCACGAAACCGAGAGAGACGAGACGGTGCAGGACCTCGTAGAACCGCCCTTCCTCGATGGAAAAAACCCCCTTGAGCAGCGAGATCGGGGCTTCGAAACGGAACACGGCGAGGAAGCTCAGCACCGATTTTTCCTCGGAACTCAGCACGGAGAGAGGCCCCGCCCCGGCGGCGGGCCGGCGCATCCCCGGCTCGGAGGCGAGCCTGACCTTGAGCAGCATCACGGAGAGGGGATCGCCGTCGGAGAGCGAACGGCGGGCCTCCGGGCGGTCATCCTCGTGCAGCAGGGCGAGCGCCGCTTCGCGCCGATCCTGCGGATCGAGCCCGGGAAGGGCGAGGTCGACCACGGTGAATCCGCGCGCCGCCGCCTCGCGGGAGACGGCCTCGGCGAATCCGGGAGGAGGATCGTCGCCGACGCAGACGACGGCCAGCCGGCGGCCCTCGAGATCGCGGGAGATCCGGTCGACGACGTGCCCGCAGAGGATCGGATCGAGGTGATGATCGTCATGCAGCACCGCCTCGGAACGCTGCTGATCGGCGGCCTCGTCGATCTCCCCGAATGTGTCGCGGTCGCCGACGGGGCCGAACGGGCGCAGACCCTCCGAGATCGCGGCCGACGAAGCGGCCTGTTCGAGGAAGGCGGTTTTTCCCGATCCCGAGGGGCCGCGAAGCATGATGATCTGGCGGTCGTTCTCCTTGGCCGCGCGGGCGACGTCACGCACGGCCGACTCGATACCGGCCGGCCATCGAAGCGGCGGGCGGCGTCCCGCCGTCAGCGGGGGCGGCGGGCCCTCGCGGCCCGCGAACGAGCAGAGGGAGGCGGCGAGCTCGCGTATCGATCCGCTCTCCGCCCCCGGGCCGATCCTGCGCAGAGCCTCCGAGAGCAGGGCGCACTCGCGATCCGCTCCGGCGGGCAGGTAGCGCTGGAACAGGGCGAGGATCACGCCGAGATCATCGAGATCCCGGTAGAGCGGCTGGATCCCGCCGCAGCGCGAATCGGCGGGATCGAGAAACCCCAGGACCTCCGGCGGGATGAGGTAGGCGGTGGGAAGGATGGAGACCGTGCCTTCGATGACGACTATCGATTCAATGGAGAGGTTGCCGAGGAAGCGGCCCGTCGATGCGCAGTCGAGAAGCGTGCCGGTCAGGGAGCGCGCCAGGGCGAGGCTTTCCTCCGGGGCGAGGGAGGGAAGCACCTTCGTCAGCGGCGCTATCCGCAGGGAGGGGAGCAGGAAGAACGCCCCGCCGCCGTTGTCCTGAATCGACAGCGCCCGCGATTGCCCCGAGGCGATATCGGCGAAGAGCTCGCCGCGCATCAGGAGGTCGTCTGTCGAGATCGACGCGTCGGCGCCGTGGAGGAGGGTGAACAGCAGGTAGTCCTTCCCGCTCAGCGAGTCGGTGACCTCGTATCCCTGCCAGGGAGGATACTTCCCGAGAGCCTTCCTGATCGCATATCGCGAGGTAAATCCCTGTTCGTTCACCTCATCCCCCGACCGGCAGCGCCCATGCCATGTTCAATAATTTTCCCGGTAAAGATACTTTACTCCAGATCGGGAAAAAAGGCAAGCATGGAATCCGCGCGGCGGGGGGATCAGGGGATGTAGAGAAGCCTTCCGCAGCTCTCGCAGGTGAGCAGCTCGCTGCTGTACGCCGAGGAGAAGAACGACGTGGGGAGCTTGACGAAACAGCCGAGACACTTGTCGCCGGTCACGGGGATGATAGCGAGCTTGAAGTGGGCGGCGAGCTTCTCGTAGCGGTTGCGCAGCGCCGTCGGGATCTTCGCGGCGAGCTTCTTCCGCGCTTCCTGGAGCTCCTCCAGCCCGGTCAGCTTGAACCCCATGTCGCGGTACTGGTCCGAGGTGTGCTGCTCGCGAGCCTCGCGGATCATGATGTCGAGGTCCTGCAGGGCGATCAGCAGGCGGAACTCCTCCCTCACGATCCTCCTCCCTGTATGATCTTCATCAGCGAC
>JAQVGR010000191.1 GCA_028696635.1 Candidatus Krumholzibacteriia bacterium
CTGGCGGCGGTCACGGAGCTGCAGCAGCGCTCCTTGAGGTGGTCGTAGAGCTCCTGCGCCCCGGCCAGGACGAACTCGTGTCGCTTCCCCGATCTGACGATCACGCGGGGGTGGAGGTCTCCCCCCTCGATCCGCACGTCGTCGACGGTGGCGAGATCTATGGACACGTTCTTCATCCCGAACGACGAATCGAGTTGGGCCACCGTGAAGTTCAGACGGCAGTCCGTCAGCTCGAGAACCCCGCGGGCCGCGATCAGACGGCTCACGTAATAAATCGCTTTTTGCATGAAAATCGTCTTTTCGCTGCACGCATGCACGGTCAGACCTCCGCGGTGGAATCCGTGGAGGGTTCTGCCAGAACCGTGCCACTTCCATCCCTTGACAGCCCCCGGTCCCTGACAATATCCTCGGACCGATCGTGAAAACAGCCGGCCAGACGATCTTTTCCGCCACCGCGGCGCTCCTCGACGGAATGCCGGGGCCGGTTCGCCGCCTCGTGAGCGGGTGCGCGGCGTCGGGATACTATCTCTCCTCCGGGCGGCGGCGCCGAGCGGTGCGGGAGAATATCGAGACCGCCGGCGCGGAGGGCTCCCGGGGGGCGGTCTACGGCATCTACCGCTGCCATGCGCTGAACATGATCGACATGTTCAGATCGAGCAGGTGGGATCGGGAGATCCTGGCGAGGCACGTAGAGCTGCCCTGCCGCGACCTGCTCGACGAGGCGCTCGCAGCCGGCCGCGGCGCGATCTTCGCGACGGCCCATATAGGCAACTGGGAGCTCCCCGCGCTCTACCTCGCCTCGCTCGGGTACCGCCTGCACGCGGTGGCAGGGGTGCAGATGAACCCCCTGCTCACCGGTCCCCTCAGGGAGGCGAAGGAGCGGCGGGGGATCGCCGTCATCGGCCCCGGGAGCTCGTATCGCCGGCTCCTCCGGGCGCTCGGCGCCGGTGGGATCGTGGCGCTGCTCGTCGACGGCGACGTGTATACCGGCGGCGCGCAGGCGGAGCTGCTCGGGCGCCGGATCGTGCTCCCCGGGGGAGCGGCGCGGCTCGCCGCGATGACGGGCGCGCCGGTCATCGGCGCGTACTGCAGGCGGATCGGCGACGATCGTTCGCGCATACACATGGAACGGGTGCTCGGCGCGGGAGAAGCCGCCGATATCGGGATCGACCGCGCCCATCGGATGATAGCCGGGGCGCTGGGGCGGTTCATAGCCGGAAACAGCGACCAGTGGTGCCTGTTCCGTCCGTTCTGGAGGGATGCTCCGTGAAGATCGGTATCGTCACGCAGTCGTACTACCCCAAGCCGGGGGGGGTCACCGAGGTCGTCCATCACACCGCCGCCGCGCTGCGGCGGCTCGGGCACGACGTGACCGTGATCACGACGCGCTACGGCGGCGCCGACCGGGACGAGCCGGGGATCGTGCGGATCGGGAGGAACATCCTCGTGCCGGCGAACGGGGCCTGGACCAATGTGACCGTCGGGGCGGGGCTGCGCGGAAAGCTCGAGGAGATCTTCCGCCGCGAGCGGTTCGACGTCATACAGACCCACTGCCCCCTCGTGCCGACCCTCCCCCTGCTGACGATCGCCGCCGACCGCGCCGGAGCGAAGCTCGTCGGGACTTTCCACGCCGCCGCCGAATCGAACGCCCTGTACGGTATCTTCCGCGCCCCGCTCGAGCGGCGCGCCGCCCGCCTCGACTGCCGGATCGCCGTCTCCCGGCCGGCCGCCGAGTTTGCCGCGCGGTACTTCCCCGGCGAATACGAGATCATCCCCAACGGGATCGACTGCTCTCGGTTCTCGCCGGATGTCACTCCGATCGAAGGGCTCCGGGACGGCCGGCTCAACATCCTCTTCGTGGGCCGGATGGACCGCCGGAAGGGGCTGCCGTACCTGTTCCGGGCGCTCCCGCTGATCCAGCGCTCGATCCCGCGGCTGGTGCGCCTTGTGCTTGTCGGCGAGGGAACCCTGCGCCGCAGGATGATCCCCCGTCCGCTGAGCCTCGGCGGGGCCGAGATCATGGCCGCCGGCAGGGTCGACGCGCGGCTGCTCCCCCGCTACTACGCCGCGGCGGACCTGCTCTGCGCTCCGGCGACCGGCCGGGAGAGCTTCGGCATTGTGCTGCTCGAGGCGATGGCCTCCCGGCGGCCGGTCGTCGCCACCGACATCCCCGGCTTCCGCGGCGTCGTCACCCATGGCCGCGAGGGCCTTCTCGTCGAGCCCCGCTCCCCCGGGGCTATCGCCGAGGCGGTCGTGCGGATAGCCTCGAGCCCCGCACTGTCGGCCCGCCTCGGAGAGGCGGGACGGAGCACCGCCATGAAGTACGCGTGGGATTTGGCGGCCGTCCGGCTCGAGGACTGCTTCCTGCGTCTGCTCGAACGCCCCCGAAAGGACCGCACGGCGAGGGTGCCGGTGACGGCCGGATGAAGCCCCCCCCGGACCGCGGGGATCAGGCCGCCTCGGCCGCCGCGGGGAGAGGGCGGCGCCTGACCGCGGCGATGCTCGCCGTGTTCGCCGCGGCACAGACGATCTCGCTCTTCGGCGACCGCCTCAACAACTTCTCCCTCGCCGCCATGGCGAGCCGCTTCGCCGCCGATCCGTCGATGCAGCTCGCCTGGATCTACCTGGCGATGTACCTGCCCGTCTTCCTGCTCGCCCCCCTGGCAGGGCTCCTCATAGACCGCCTCGACAAGCGATGGGTCCTCGTCGTGACGGATCTCGTCCGCGGCCTGCTCGTCATGCTGATCCCAGTCCTCTTCGTCAGGTACGGGAGCTTCCTGCCCGTGATGATGATCGTCTTCCTGCTCACCACGGGGAACCTCTTCTTCCTCCCCGCCAAATCGGGGCTGCTCCCCGAGATCGTTCCTCCGGGGCGGCTGGTGAGGATCAACTCGATCCTCTGGGGGGCCGGTGTCGCCGGATTCATAGGCGGATTCCTCGGCGGCGGCCTGATCTTCGACTACTGGTCGTGGGCGGCCTGTTTCTACCTCGACGGCGCCACCTACCTCGTCTCGGCCCTGCTGCTGCTCTCGGTCGCAATGCGCGTGGGACCTCCCGCCCCGGCGTCCGCCATCCCCGCGCCCCCGCCGGCCGCCGGTCGCGCCGGATTCTGGCATGACGCAGCCGAGGGAGTGCGGGAGCTGCGCCGCCGCCCGTCGGTGCTCGGGCCCCTGCTCGTCCAGGCGCTGATCTTTTTCGGAGCGGGGGGTTTCTCGGTCCTCGCGCTCGTCCTGATACAGGGGGTCTCCGCCGAGGGAAGCTCGATGGGGCTCGCCGCCGCGGGGCTGTGCGCCGGCGTCGGGATGGCGCTCGGCTCGGTCTTCGCCGAGCGTCTTTCCCCCGGTCGGCGCCGCGCCGGATCGGCATGCTGCTTCGCGCTGATGGCGCCGGCCGCGGCGGCGGTGGCGCTCGCCCGGTCGCTCCCCGTCCTCTGCGCCGGCGCCATGCTCGGCGGCCTCTCGGCGGCCCCCCTCATCGTCCTCTCGGAGACGGCCCTGCAGACGGAGATCTCCCCCGGCGTCCGCGGGCGGGTCTTCGCCCTGCGCGAGGTCCTCACGAGGAGTCTCTTCTTGCTCTCGTCGTTCCTCTTCAGTATGCTGGGCGCTGCCTGCGGCCGGCCGGCCGTGATGGTGGCGCTTGGCGTCTTTCTTGCAATCACCGGACCTGCCGCTGCCGCGATGCCGCGCGCCGGCGGGAATGTGGCCGAACACTGACGGGAGCTGCGATGGAAATCACCGAAAAGATCCTCAAGGAAGTCTTTCACCGGTTGCTCGACATGGAGCCCGAACCGGTCGTGCTCTCGAGGCTGCAGGGAGTGATCGACGGGATGATGGAGAAATTCCAGGACACCTTCGAGCTCGACACGGTCCAGCGGCAGAACACCTTCAGGGCGATCGTCTGCTCGATGTTCGTGCACGGGTGGGGCCTCGGCATGCATCCGTTCAACAACCCGGACCGGAACCTCTCCGATCGGCCGATCGAGGTGCGGGTGAGCAAGGACATCCTCATGTCCATCGAGAACATCAAGGCTCTGCGCTACGTCAAGAAGGACGACCAGGGCCGCATCAGGAAGGTTCTCTTCGAGCCGGATCAGAACGAGCGGATCCGGGGCCAGATAGACGCCCTGCTCGAGAAGATCGCCAAGGAGAAGTGGGGAGAGCGCTGAGATCGCCCCTTCCGGGGCGCCGCTATCCTCCTATCCCCCGCCGGTGAGGTTTTCCAGAATCGAGAGGATCCCGTCCTCGCCGCCGACCGCGGCGATCTCGGCGTCGCCGTCGCCGTCGAGATCCGCGGCGAAGAGGGCGACCGGCGCCCCCGCCGCCGCGTACCGGACCGGCGGCGCGAGATCCCCGCCCCCCGTCCCCCGCAGGAAGACGATCGCCCCCGAGGCGGGATCGGCCACGGCGATATCGATCACGCCGTCGCCGTCGAGATCTGCGGCGATCACGGCCGTCGGCTCTCCCCCGATCGCGTGGACGATCCCCGCGCCGAAGGTCCCGCCGCCCTCCCCGGGCAGCACGGTGACGGTCCCCGAGTGCGCGTCCGCGGTGACGAGGTCGAGCGCTCCGTCGGCATCGACGTCGCAGGCGCAGAGATCGACCGTGTAGGTGCCGGCCGGGTAGAGGGTCCCCTCTCCGAGGGAGCCGTCTTCGTCTGCGATCAGCACGCAGATCCATTCGTTGAAGCGGTCCGCGGCGGCGACGTCGTCGCGCCCGTCGCCGTCGAAGTCGCCGGTGCAGACGGACCACGGGCTCTGCGAACCGGCGGGGAAGGTTGACGC
>JAQVGR010000192.1 GCA_028696635.1 Candidatus Krumholzibacteriia bacterium
AGGACGAGAAATGCGGCGAAGATCAGCAGCTTCCTTGCCAACGGCATCTGCGCCCCTCCCGGATCGCGCGTAACGGCGGCGTCGGCAGAGTATACCATGGAGGGAGGGCTGTTTGACCAGAGGAAACAGCACGAAAAACGAAGAACTCCCGGGGCGAGGGGCCGCGGGGGCCGCCGCCGCGCATGATCGCCCGCTCCGGCCGGGATGAAAAATCGAGGGAGGCGCTGCTTCCCCCCTCGACTCTGGCGTCACTGAAGAGAGTGACCGCCTGCTGTCATCCCGCGAGGAAGAGGTGCGCGAAGACCTTCGCGTCCCCCGCCATATTCTCGATCTTCGTGTACTCGTTCGGCTGGTGGGCCATATCCTCGATCTTCGACCAGACCACCGCGCCGATCCCGGCGCGCCGGAAGAAAGCGGCCACCGTCCCCCCTCCGATTCCCATGGGCCGCGCCTCGACCTTGTAGACATCCCGAATCGCCGCGGCGAGCGCCTTCACGACCGGAGCGTCGGCCGGAGTGGCGGGGGCGGCGACTTCCTTCTGCGGCGAGGACGTGGAAACCGTGACACCGAACTCCTTCTCGATCCCGTCCGCAATCCGGCGTATCTCGACGTCGACGTCGTCGAGGGGGATCCCTGGGAGGATCCGCATGTCGAGGTAGAAGACGTCGTCGCCGGGGATCGTGTTGATGTTGGGGACGTTCGCCTCCTTCTTCGTCGGCTGGAAGGTGCTTATCGGAGGGTCGAAGACCTCGTCGCGCTGCGGGAAGGCCTCGTGCAGGGCGTGCAGGCGCGTTATCAGGTGCGCAGCGGCGAAGTGGGCGTTGACCCCCGCCGCCGGGGTCGAGGCGTGGCACTGCTTCCCCGTCGTCTCGATCTTGAGCCAGTAGATCGATTTCTCCGCCACCTCGATCATCCCTCCGTCCGGCTCGCCGGCGTCGGGGACGACTATGAAGTCGCCCGGCTTGAAGAATCCGCCCTTCTCTATCAGATGCTGGATCCCGAACCTGCTCCCCGTCTCCTCGTCGGCGACCAGGGCGAGGCCGACATTGAACGGGAGGGATATCCCGGCCTCCTTGATCGCCTTCAGGGCGAACAGCGGGGTGACGATCCCGTGATGGTTGTCCTCGGTGCCCCGGCCGTACAGCTTCCCGTCGATCTCGGTCGCAGTCCACGGGTCGGTCTTCCACTTGCCGAGGTCCCCCGGGGGGACGACGTCGAGGTGCCCCATCACCCAGATCGTGCGCTCGACGGAGGCTCCCTCCATCACGGCGACGATGTTGGGCCGCTTCCCTCCGGGGACGCGCCTGTCCGGGGCATCGTGGCGCTCGAGCCTGTCGAAGCCGACATGCTCGGCCATCCACTTCTGCAGGAACTCGGCCTTGGCGGTCTCTCCCTTGCCGTTGTTGTCCGGTCCGAGCGCCGGGATAGCGACCATCTCCGTCTGCAGGGCGACCATCTCCCCCCGCATCCCGTCGATCGCCTCGTAGAGTTTTTTCAGCGCGGCCTTGTCCATGATCTTCCCTTTCGATCGTTTCTGGCTAAAATGTCGTCCGTTGCGCAAAACGCTAGCATCGCCCCGAAAATCGAGTCAAGATTTTTCGGCCGCCAGGCCGGCTCCGCCACGTGTAAATCGGTGTTGACGCCGGGCGCGCCGTCTGGTTATATCTCCCTATCCCGGCGCCGGCGGGGGCCGGGGTCCATTCGACATCCGATACGACAGCTCTCGCAGAGAGGCGGCGTGTGGACTGTCCCGGGGTTCCGGAAGAGGGAACGGACCCGGGAGGGAGACGGTATGATCGACAGGATTCGCGGCGCGGGGGTCGAGATGGACCTGCTGCGCGTCTTCCTCGACAACGACACGCTCGGGATAGTCGTGATCGACCACGCGGGGGCGGTCGTCTTCCTCAACAAAGCGGCCGAGCGGATGACCGGATACCTGCGCGGCGAGTGTGTCGGGCGCCCCCTCCCGGCGGACCTTTTCCGCGAATCCGACGCCACCGCGATCTCCTCTGTGATGGCCGGCGGGGGGCGCCTGGAGAACCGCGAGGCCCAGCTGCGCCGCAAGGGGGGCGGCGGCAAGGATGTGATCCTCGGCGCGACCCCGCTTCGCGCCGGCAACGGGTCCCCTGCCGGGCACGCCTGCTTCTTCATAGACAACACCGAGAAACGGCATCTGCAGGGCCTCCTGCTCCAGTCCCAGCGCATGGACATCGTATCCGAGATGGCAGGAGGGATCGCCCACGATTTCAACAACCTCCTCGAGGGGATCCTCGGCTACGCCTCGTTCATGATGGACCTGATCGACGAGACCCACGAGCTGCGCCAGTACCTCGAGATCGTCGAGCAGTCGGCCCGCAAGGCCTCCGAGCTGACGGAGCGGCTGATGACCTTCTCCCGATTCGGCGACCGCGGCCAGAGCGCGGTCGACTGCAACGCCCTCCTCGAGGAGGTCGGCAAGGTGTTCGAGCGCACGAGCGACCCGGGCGTGCGTCTCGATCTGAGCCTCGGCGGTGGTCTCGGCGCAGTACCCGGCGCGCCGGGGGCGCTCGAGACGGCGCTGCTCAACGTCTGCATCAACGCGCGCGACGCGATGCCCCATGGGGGCGTGCTGCGCATCTCGAGCGAGAACGTGACGATAGACGACACCTACCCGCGCCTCGACTGGAACATGGTGCCCGGCCCCTACGTGCGCCTGTCGTTCGCCGACACCGGCATCGGGATGGACGCGGAGACACGCAGCAGGATATTCGAGCCGTTCTTCACCACGAAGCGGCGCGGCGAGGGGGCGGGGCTCGGCATGACCCTCGTCTACGGCGTGGTGAAGAACCACGGAGGATTCGTCAACGTCTACAGCGAGCCGGGGGAAGGGACCGTGGTCAATATCTACCTGCCGGCCGTCCCTGACGCCGGCCGTTCCGCCGCCCCGGCCGCGGGGGCCGAGCCGCGTGGAGAGGGCGAGCTGATACTCGTGATCGAGGACGAGCAGATGGTCAGGGACCTCACCAGAGACCTCCTCGAGAAGCTCGGGTACCGGGTCGTCACGGCGGCCGACGCCGCATCCGGCGTCGGGGCCTTCCTCCGCCAGGAGGGCGACATCGCCGCGGTCCTGCTCGACCTGATCGTCCCCGGCGGAGGCGGGGAATCGCTCAGGCGGATCCGCGAGGCCCGCCCCGAGATCCCCGTCGTCCTCGTGAGCGGGTACGGCCGCGCCTGGGCCGACGCGCTTCTGGAGGGGCACGAACCGGTCAGCTTCCTCCAGAAGCCGTACTCGATGTCAGACCTCGCCGCCGCCGTCCACGGCATCCTGCATCCCCGCTCCGGCACTTGAATGATACCCCCGACTGCGTCATAATCCCCGTCACCGGCAAACCACGGCGGCGGGTCCGTCCGGACCGACCGGCCAGGCCCGCGAGCCGTTCGAGCGAAAGGAGCGTGATGTCTCATGCCGAGACGATACCTCTTCACGGCGGCCGCCGCGTGCCTTCTGGCGGCGATCGCCTGGAGCGCCATGGCTGCTGAGAAGACAGCGCAGGAGCGCCTGGACGTGTACGCGCCGGTCGAGCTCGGCGTCCCCTGGGAGCTGCTCGACGAGATGGACCGCGCGGCGCTGGCGGAGATATACCGCGCCGCCGAGGTGATGGACGAGATCTTCCTGCGGCAGGTCTGGGCGGGGAACGTCGAGATGCGCGAGACGGTGCGCGCCTCCGGCGACCCCGGACTGCTGCGGCTCTTCCAGATCAACTTCGGTCCGTGGGACCGGATAGACGACAACGCCCCGTTCATCGGAGACCTTGCCAAGCCCGACGGGGCGGACTTTTATCCTCCCGATATGGCCAAGGAGGAGTTCGCCGCCTGGATAGCCGCGCATCCCGGCGACAGAGAGGCGTTCGAGTCGGCGTTCACCGTGATCCGGCGCGGACCGGGGGGAGGGCTCGTCGCCGTTCCCTACTCGGTCGAGTACGGCGAGCTGCTCCTGAAGGCGGCGGGGCACCTGCGCAGCGCCGCGGATCTGGCGGGGAACGAGTCGCTGGCGAGATTTTTGCGATCGCGCGCGGACGCGTTTTTCTCCAACGACTATTTCCAGAGCGACATGGACTGGATGGACGTCGCGGGGAATGTCATAGACGTGACGATCGGACCGTACGAGG
This sequence comes from Candidatus Krumholzibacteriia bacterium, assembly GCA_028696635.1. Taxonomy (GTDB): domain Bacteria; phylum Krumholzibacteriota; class Krumholzibacteriia; order Krumholzibacteriales; family Krumholzibacteriaceae; genus JAQVGR01. The sequence goes on from JAQVGR010000192.1 coordinate 4,149, forward strand.
TCTACGAGGACAACCTCTTCAACTACAAGGCCGCCTTCGAGGCGTTCGTCTGCATACGCGACCCGGAGGAGAGCCGGCGGCTCGACGGGCTCAAGGGGTACCTGACGAGGCTCGAGATGAATCTGCCGATCCCCGACGGGCACAAGAACCTCGCCCGCGGCTCCGAGTCGCCGATCTCCGTCGTCGACGAGGTCTTCTCCGCCGGCGACACGAAGAGCGGCGTCCAGACGCTCGCCTTCAACCTCCCCAACGACGAGCGGGTGCAGGAGGCGAAGGGGAGCAAGAAGGTGATGCTGCGCAACATCATCCACGCGAAGTTCGACAAGATCCTCGTCCCCATCGCCGAGCGGGTCATCGCAAAGGAGCAGCTCCCCGGGGTCACCTTCGACGCCTACTACAACCACATCCTCCTGCACGAGTTCTCGCACGGCCTCGGCCCCGGGCGGATAACGCTGGCCGACGGGACGGAGACGACGGCGCAGAAGGCCCTCAAGGAATGCCACTCCGCCATCGAGGAAGCGAAGGCCGATATTGTGGGGGAGCACAACATCTATTATCTTATAGATGACGGGTTCTTCGGCCGCGGACTGGAGTCGGAAGCCGCGGTGACCTTCCTCGCGGGTTTCTTCC
>JAQVGR010000193.1:0-2198 GCA_028696635.1 Candidatus Krumholzibacteriia bacterium
ATGACGAAGGTCTGCAGGGCTCGCGCGGCGCGGGTGAGCTCGTACTCGTCGAGCGCCGCGGCGACGTCGCGGACCGTCGTGTTGTACCGCAATACGATCCAGCGGTCGATCAGGCTGCCGCCCGCGGCACGGGCGCCGGCCGGCTCGTACCCGTCGATCTCGGCGTACATGGCGAAAAAGCCGTAGAGATTGCGGATCGTTCCGAGGAACTTGTTCGCGCTGTCGCGCATCGCCTCGAGGTCGAACCGCTTCGGCAGGTACGGCGCGCCGCTGATCATCAGGTACCACCGCAGGGCGTCGGCCCCGTCGGAGGCCAGCACGTCGCTGGCGAAGACGGCGTTCCCGCGGCTCTTGCTCATCTTCTGCCCCTCGCGGTCGAGGACCATCCCGTGCGGGAGGACCCGCCGGTACGGGCTCTGTCCGGTCAGGAACGCTCCTATCACGAGGAGCGAGTAGAACCATCCTCTCGACTGGTCGACCCCCTCGCTGATGAAGTCGGCGGGGTATTGCGACCGGTGGAGATCCGCGTTCTCGACGGGGTAGTGATACTGCGCGAACGGCATCGAACCCGAATCGAACCAGCAGTCGATCACCTCGGGGACCCTCGTCATCCTGCCGCCGCACTCGGGACAGCGGACCTCGAGTTCGTCGATGAACGGCTTGTGCAGGTCGTACTCTTCGGGGAACCGCTCGCTGATCGAGCGCAGCTCCTCGAGACTGCCGATGCAGAACTTTCCGGCGCACGAGTCGCAGGTCCAGATATTGAGCGGCGTGCCCCAGTACCGCTCCCGGCTCAGCGCCCAGTCGACGTTCCCCTCGAGCCAGCGGGCGAACCGGTTCTCTCCCACCTCCGGCGGGTACCAGTGGACCGCGTTGTTCGCCTCGATCAGCAGGTCCTTGAACGCCGTCGTGCGGATGTACCACGAACGCCGGGCGTAGTAGATCAGGGGCGAGTCGCACCGCCAGCAGAACGGGTACGAGTGCGTGATCTTCACCGCGTCGTACAGGATCCTCCGCTCGCGCAGGTCCTCGATGATGTCGGGGTCGGCGTCCTTGATGAACCGCCCGGCCCACTTCTCGACCTCGGGGGTGAACCTCCCCTTGGCGTCGACCGCCTGGATGAAGGGGAGCCCCTGCTCGATCCCGGCGGTATAGTCGTCCTCTCCGAAGGCGGGCGCGATATGGACGATCCCCGTCCCGTCGGTCAGGGTGACGAAGTCGGCGGCGATCACGCGGAACGCGTTCTCGGCGCCTTTGAAGTACGGGAAGCACGGCTCGTACTCGCGGCCGACGAGGTCGCTCCCCTTGAACCTCCCCATCTGCTCGTATTCGCCGCCGAGCACGCCGAGGAGCGCCTCGGCGAGGATCAGCACCTCGCCGCCGTGCCGCACGCGGACATAGTCGTGCTCGGGGCCGACGGCCAGGGCGACGTTGGAGATCAGGGTCCAGGGGGTCGTCGTCCAGACGAGGAAAAAGGCGTCCTCGTCCCTCAGCCTGAGCTTGATATAGATCGAGGGGTCCGACACGTCCCGGTACCCCTGGGAGACCTCGTGGCTGGAGAGCGACGTGCCGCAGCGCGCGCAGTAGGGGACGATCTTGTGCCCCTCGTAGAGCATGTCCCGGTCCCAGAACTGCCGGAGGATCCACCAGACCGTCTCGATGTATTCGTTCGTGCAGGTCACGTAGGGGCGATCGAGGTCGAGCCAGAAACCCAGGCGCCGCGTGAACTCATGCCATTCGTCGAGATATCTGAACACACTCCTGTAACAGGCCTTGTTGAACGCCTCGACGCCGTACTCCTCGATCTGGTCCTTGCCGTCCAGGCCGAGGCTGTGCTCCACCTCTATCTCCACGGGCAGCCCGTGAGTGTCCCAGCCCGCCTTGCGCAGGACGCGCCGGCCCTTCATCGTCTGGTACCGGCAGACGAGGTCCTTGATCGTCCTGGACATCGCGTGATGGACCCCCGGACGGCCGTTGGCGGTCGGCGGCCCCTCGTAGAAGACGAAGCGCTCCGACTCGGGGCGCTCGTCTATGCTGCGCCTGAAGATATCCCGCTCGTCCCACCAGCCGAGGATCCGGTGCTCCTCTTCTATCGCCTGCTGCTGCGGCGGCAGGAGCGGGTAGCGCCTGCGCGTCTCGTCGTGTTCCGGCATCGATTCAGTGCTCCCGATCGTTTCTTCCGAATGCGCGCTGTCCAT
>JAQVGR010000193.1:2208-4752 GCA_028696635.1 Candidatus Krumholzibacteriia bacterium
GTCCATAGGTCCGGATCGGCCGGATTTCTCCATGTCCGATTGATTTTGCCCGGCGGGGCCGTAAAAAGGACATTATCTTATAATGTAAACCCGACGCCGTGTCAAGGATTCCGCGGCCGCAGCCCCTTCTCCCCCGCCACTCCCGGCGGCCCCTAGATACGCCCGAGCACCCCGATCACGAGACGGCTCAGCACCGCCGATTGCCTGCGGGCGATCGAGACGATCTCCCGAATGTCGGCAGGCTCGAGGCAGTCGGGGAGCCCCTCGTCTGTAACTATCGATATACCAAGCACTTTCATTCCGGCGTGGACGGCGGCGATATCCTCCGGCACCATCGACATCCCGACCAGATCCGCCCCGATCGCCCTGAGGAACCGGTACTCGGCGGCGGTCTCGAGGTTCGGCCCCGCGACCGCCGCGAGGATCCCGCGCCGCAGGGGGATCTTCAGGTCGAGGGCGGTCTTCTCGAGAAGCCCGATGTATCGCCGGTGGTACGGCTCGCTCATGTCGGGGAACCGCGGGCCGAGGCGCTCGTCGTTCGGGCCGATCAGCGGGTTGTCCCCCATCAGATTGATGTGATCGGTGATCGCCACGATCGATCCCTTCGGAAGATCGGGGTTCATCGAGCCGGCCGCCGAGGTGAGGATCAGCGACTTCGCCCCGAGCGCCTTCATGACCCGGACGGGGAAGGTCACCTCCTCCATCGAATATCCCTCGTAGTAGTGGACCCTCCCCTCCATCGCGATCACCGTCCTGCCCGAGAGCTCGCCGATGATCAGGTTCCCCGCGTGCAGGCCGCGGAGGGTGGAGACGGGGAAATGGGGGATCCGGTCGTACGGTATCGCGGTGCGGCGGGCGATCTTTCCAGCGAGCGCGCCGAGCCCGGATCCGAGCACGATTCCGACCGACGGACGCGCAGCCGCGCGGCTCCTGATGAATCGGGCGCTTTCCCGGATGCGGTCGTAGAGCTGCGTCACGAATCCTCCTTTCGACCGGCGGACAGGGATGCCGGCAGAGAGTTTATACCGGCAATCCGCTCCCGCCGCAACCAAATAGTGGATCGAGGGTGGATCGGGGGAGAAACAGCCGGCGCGGCCCGATGCCGGGACCGCCGCGGGCTACCTGCTCAGCGCGTCCGAAACGGCGAGCGAGAGGGCCGCCGCGCTGTACGGCTTGGGCAGGAATCCGGCGGCGCCCTCGTCGAGGATCTCCCGGGCGAACGCCTCCGTCACGTACCCGGTCGAGAGCAGGACCTTCACGAGCGGGTCCGCCCGCCGCAGTCTGCGGAAGCACTCCACCCCGTCCATCCCCGGCATGATCATGTCGAGGATCACGAGATCGATCTCGGCCCCGCACTCCCAGAAATGGCGCAGGGCCGAATCGGCGTCCTCGAAGGCGAGGACGTCGTACCCGAGCTTCCCGAGGATCTCCGAGGCGGTCTTGCGGACGAGCTCCTCGTCGTCGACGAGCATGATCGTGCCGGAGCCGCTCTTCATCGCCCGCTCCCGCGCCGCGTCCCCCCAGGAGACGACGGGGTCCTCGGCGGGGAGGTAGATCGTGAATTTCGTTCCCTCGCCCGGCTCGCTCTCGACGGCGATATGCCCGTCGTGGCTGCGGACGATGCTGTAGACGACGGCGAGCCCCATACCCGCCCCCTCGGCGGGGGGCTTCGTGGTGAAGAACGGCTCGAAGATCCGGTCGATGTGCTCCCTCGGTATGCCGATGCCCGTGTCGGCGACGGTGATCCGCAGGCATCCCCCCGTCGTGTCGACATCCTCGGGGAGCGCGTCGAGCTCATGCGGCTCGGCCGCCGCGGCCTCTATCCGAAGCGTCCCCCCGTCGGGCATCGCGTCGCGGGCGTTCACGGCGAGGTTGAGGATGATCCGCTCGAGCTGGGCGGGATCCCCCGTCACGAGGGCGCGCCCCCCGTGCGACTCGAATTCGATCCGGATCTTGCGGTCGACGGTCCTGCCGAGCAGCTGCACGACCCCGGCTATCACGTCGTTCATGTCGACCGTGACGACCCTGCCGCGGCCGGGCCTCGCGAATCCGAGCAGCTGCCTGGTCAGCCCGGCCGCCCGCTCGGCGGCCTGCTCAATCGTCGCCGCCGCCTCGCGAACGGGGCTTCCCTCCTCCGACTCGAGCTTGAGGAGGTTGGCGGTGCCGAGTATCGATACGAGGGCGTTGTTGAAGTCGTGCGCGATGCCGCCGGCGAGCTGGCCGATCGCGTCCATCTTCTGGGTCTGGAAGAACTGGTCCTCGAGCCGCTTGCGGTCGGTGATGTCCCTGCCGACGCCGACGACCGCGTCGATGCCGCCGCCGGCGCCGCGTATCGCCTTGTACGACCAGGCGATCCAGCGCCAGCCGAGCCGCGTCATCTCCCGCTGCTCGACGGCGCACGAGTGCGGCGGCTCCCGCAGGCGCTTCATCGCCGTCTCGGCGATCAGCCGGTCCTCGTCGCGCACGACTTCAACAACGCCCTCGTATCGATACTCGGCACCGCCAACCTCCTCAAGCTCGAGTCGGAGGAGGGAAGCCCCGTTC
>JAQVGR010000194.1 GCA_028696635.1 Candidatus Krumholzibacteriia bacterium
GATGTCGAGGCACGCGCCGCCGTCGACGGTGACCTGGCCGGTCTGGTTGATCGCCGGGCCGACCACGCCGGTGCTGGTGATCACGTAGTTATACAGGGTCGGCGGAGCGCAGGCGTCGCCGTTGCAGATCGAGAACGGGACGTACGCCGCGGTCTGGCCCTGCTCGACGAAGTACAGCGAATCCTGCAGGATGTACAGCGACGGCGGGGAGGCGACGACCTCGAAATCGACCGTCGTCGTGCTGTAGCGGGGAGTCCCCCCGTACATATTGGGATCCTCGCAGTCGCCGCAGTCGGGAGCGCAGACCCCCGCCATATCGGTGTACGCCATCACGGCGGTCACCGTGTTGGTCGCCCCTACAGTCGCCTCGCAGGGAACCTGAACGGCGACCATCTGCCACCAGAGATATCCCGCGTCGAGGACATGCGCGGTATTGAACGCCGGATCCCCGGTGACCGCCCAGCCGAGCAGATCGCTGACATCGACGCAGAAGGTGTCGGTTCCCGGGCAGGTGGCCGAGACGAAGCCGAAGTTCGTCGGGGCGATCTCGTATTCCCACAGCTCTCCCCGGATGACGTACTGGACGTCCGAGGGGAAGGCGACATAGAAGGCCGGATCTCCTTCCTTCGAGCACTCGCCGGCGACGATCTCGGGACCGAGCGTCGCGCGCAGGCCGATATCCCCCATCGCGTAGTTGCCGTTGTCGAGGGCGGAGTAGGTCGAGCCGGTGTTGCTGATGAAAGACCTGTTCGTCTCCATCGGGCCGGTGTCGTCGTACGGCACCGGGTAGGCGTAGGTGCCGGTGTTCAGATCGGCGTACACGTAGATCGGATTGCCCGCCGTCACGGCGACCGGGGTGGCGAGATCTATCGTGTAGTACCCCGCCTCGTTCACGGTGGCGGTCCAGGGGCCGGCGAGGCTCGTCGTCGGCATCGAGCTGCCGTTGAAGTTGTCGAACACCTGGATCGTGTAGGTCGTCGGGCCCGAGGTCGCCCAGAAGTGCACCGAGTAGAGGAACTGCTCGCCGGCCTGGGGCACGATCTCGACGACGGCGTAATCGCGGCCGTCGCCGAATCCGACCGATGACCACCATCCCCACTCGTCCCAGTGATGGACGCTCATGCCGGAATCATAGGTGCGGTAGCCGGTGATGACGTTGGCGCTCGTGCCGACCCGGGCATGGCCGTACTGGATGTAGAAGTACCCGTTGTCCCCCCACGATGTCCCCCACGAGTTCTTCACGATCCAGGCCCCGTTGCCGCCGCACATGTCGTCGTCGAAACCGACGATCAGCACGCCGTGATTGGGGTCCTCGGTCCCCGTGTAGGTAAGGCAGTACGAGCCGTCATAGGCGCCGAATCCGGGGAAACTCGCATACATCGAAGTGTAGACGGGGCCGTACGACTGCACGGCGGCCTTTATCGACGCGACGTCGTTGGGAATCATCTTCCAGCCGGTGACCTGCTTGCCGAAGGCGCAGGCGGGATTGACGCAGGTCGGGGTCGGGCAGCCTCCCGGATAGGGATTGCACGCCTCGTCGACTGTGCCGAGCAGCGAGAGGTAGTTCGTCGACATCCACGCGTTCCCGCCGCTGTTGCAGTTGGTCGACGTCGGGTTGCACGCCTGGATGTTGAGCTCGGAGTAGTCGTAGGCGGTCATCTCGTCGATCAGCACCTTCGACTCGAGGTCTCCGCAGGCGGCGAACGCCCAGCAGGTCCCGTAGATACCCTGGTTCTTCACGGAGGTGACCCCGTTCATGGTCCGCCAGTCCCACGACGCGGCGGGTGCCATGAGCAGATCGCGTATCGGCTTGATATGGCTCAGGTCGTGGGGCGGCTCGACGTAGCCGAACTCTGTCGGCTCGTCGGGGAAGACCTGGTATTTCTTCGGCGCGGCGACGGGGGCCTGCGCGAACGCATCGGCCGTCCACAACGCCGCGACCGTCACGACGAGCAGCGCCAGCAGCAGTCTCGATCTCATCCTTTACTCTCCTTCATGATGGTACCGGTCGGTCAAGAACGCGCTCATCCGGGCCCCGCGGCGGCTCACTGCTGCGAGCGGCACCTCCTTCCCCTTGCAGTGCGGCCGCGCAGGGTCAGGGAACGGCTGAATGACATGCGGCATCCGTCGCTCGCCCCCGGGGCGGCGGCGGCTTCCCCACAGGGCCCTATTGTATCAAATATCTGGCTGAAATTCAATCGTTTATAGGAGCAGGTGGCGGGTCACTCGATGAAGCCCTGCTTCATCGCGACGATGCAGGCGAGGCAGATCGAGGCGAGCTTCGAGCGCGCCGAGTCGCCGCGGGAGGTCAGTACGATCGGGATCCCCGCCCCGACGATCGCGCCGGCGAGGTACGCCCCGGACGAGACGGTGAGCGACTTGTAGACGACGTTCCCCGCCTCGATGTCGGGCATCAGGAGGATGTCGGCGTTTCCGCGGATGCGGCCCTGGTAGTGATTCTCTCTGGCCGAGTGGGGGTCCATCGCGACGTCCAGCGAGAGCGGCCCCTCGACGATACAGTCGTCCCGCCCGGCGAACATCTCTGCGAAATCGGCGGCGACCTTCGACGATTCGACGCTCGGGTTGACCGTCTCGACGGCGGAGATCGCCGCGACGCGCGGCGTTTCGATGTTGAGGTATTTGCAGACGCGCAGTGCGTTCTCGAGGATCTTCGCCCGCAGCTCGTTGTCCGGATTCGGAATGAGCGCCGCGTCCGTCACGGCGAGCAGCTTGGGGTAGGTCGGTATCTGGAAGAATCCCACGTGGCTGTAGATCCGCCCCGGCTGGATCCGGCCGCTGCTCTTGAGGTAGCGCAGCGCGCCTCCCATGATCTGCGAGGTCTTCACGCTCCCCTTCATCAGCAGGTCGGCCTCCCCCGCGTCGAGGAGTTCGACGGCCCTGGCGACCGGATCATCCGCGTCGGCGATCCTGTAGTTGTCGCCGGCGACCTTGATGTCGTACTCCCACGCGAGCCGGTTCACCTCGTAGTAGTTCCCGACGAGGATGAACTTCGCGACGGGGAAGCGCCCGTCCTCGTTCGCCTGTTTCTCCGCCGCGTTGGCGTCCTCGTTGTCTGCGCCGACGATGGCGATCCTCGGCGCGCGGCTCTTGGCGACCATCGCGCGGGAGAGGTACATCAGCTCGTCGAGGCTCGTCACGGGGACGTTCTCCTTGCGCCGCAGGTGAGGGGCGGAGAAGATCTCCGTGGCGAGCAGCTCCTGTTCGGCGCCGCGCCTCCGGCGCAGCGCGTCGCGCTCGGCGGCGTAGTCCCGGATGTAACCGGGAACGTAGCGCGCGCGCAGGTGCCCGGCGATCATCGACTCGTGCTCGATCGAGCCGGGGATGACGACGACGGGGAAATAGGGGAAAAGCTTGCGCTTGACGCGCCCGGTGAACTCGGCGCTGCGCGAAAGCCCGCCGGTGAGGATCACGAGGTCGATGGCTCCCTCGACGGCGCCCAGCCTCATCACCGCGCCGGCTATCGAGTACGCCATGAACTCGATGACGTGCTCGATCTTGCGCCGCTGCTGCTCGACCGCCCCCGAATCCCTGAAATGAAGGAGCGCGCGGAAATCGTTCGTCCCGGTCAGGTCGATGAGCCCCCCCGTCTTGAAGAGGTACCGGCGCAGCTCGGCGAGGCTGATCCGGTTCTCGTCGATCGCGTCGAGCAGGATGTCGAGCGAGATGCTCCCCGACCGGTTCGCGCTCGGCACCCCCGCGAAGGCGTTGACGAGGTCCGCGATGCGCCCTCCCTGGTGCCTGACGATGGAGATACCGCCGCCGAGGTGGGCGCCTATCGTCACGAGCCCCTCCTGCCGCTCGCCGAGCAGGGCCGCCGAGAGACGGTGGACGGCGTTGTGGTTGAGATAGTGGGCTCCGGCTCCGTCGCGCAGCAGCCTCGCGATCCCCGTCAGGCGCGCCGTGGTGTCCATCTCGTCGGAGGCGACCGGATCGGTCATCGTGACCATGATCTCGCGGTCGCCGGAGAACCGTTCGCGGATCGTCATCCCTATCGGGATCGCCAGGTTCGAGGCGTGCTGAATGCGCGGCTCGGCGAGGTCTTCCACCATTGCCCCGCACACGTCGTAGGTCCCCGTCGGAACCGGCTTGACGAAACCGCCCCGGCAGGCGACGCCGGTGAGTCCGCCCTTGCCGACCCCCTGCCGCTCGACCCACTTTATGATCGCCTCCGAGCGCGCCTCCACGCCGTCGGCGAAGTCCGGAGGAATGTGGACCTCGTCGGCGGCCTGCAGCGCGATCCCCCGGTACAGGGCGACCTTTGTCGAGGTCGAGCCGGGGTTGATGCAGAGGATCCGCTCGCCGGCGGCCTCGGGGGGATGGCCGTCTTCCCCGTAGAGAAGGGAGACGATCCTCGAAGGGCCGTCCTCGCAGGCGAGGGCATGCTCGACGAGCAGCGTGAAGAGGTTCCCCCAGGACTCTTCCCAGTCGCTCTTGAGGATCGGCGGCTTGGTCACGCGGACGACGTCGAGGAGCAGGCGTTGCAGTTGATCGTCGTCGGGAACCCGGCCGTAATGGACCTGTTCGGTTGCCTCGAAGAGGCGCCTGGTGATCTCGGAGGAAGCGCCGGAGTCGGTGATCGCCTCCATCAGCGTCCCCAGCTGCGCTTCGATTATGGGAAGAAATCGCGTCTGCATCCGGCCTCCCGCTCCCGCGTCCGCTCCCGCGCCTCTCTGTTCCCTGCGCCCCGCGGCGTTCCGGATCGCCGGCCGCGCGGACAG
>JAQVGR010000195.1 GCA_028696635.1 Candidatus Krumholzibacteriia bacterium
TAGCCGTCCCAGACGCGCATCGCGTTGGCGATCACGAACTCGAGATAGCAGCAGGTGCACTCGTTGAATATCCCGTTGAATGTGATATTCGAGGTCGCCCCCACCTGGGCCCAGTTGTCGAGGGTTATCCGCGTGCTGACGTTGTAGTAGCTGATGGACCCGGTGAAGTCGGTCGTCCCGTCGCCGAAATGGGTCCCGTCGAGCCAGAACTGGCCGCCGTCGTAGTTCTTCACGTAATCGACCCAACCGTCGCCGTTCGCGTCGATGTTGCTGGCCACCATCCCCGCTCCCGCCGCGTCGATCGTCATCCCCCAGACGCGCCACTGCGTACCCAGGGCGGCGCCGTTCCAGGACATCGCGTTCTCCATGTTCCCGGGAACGCCCGGCTGCACGGGGTCGCCGCACCACGCCTCCGAGGCGCGGCCGGCCAGAAGCAGTCCGTTGTAGGTGGAGAATATCTGCTGGTAGGGCATCATGCCGGGGGGGCAGACGCACGGTCCGTACTGCGCCCACGCGGCGGTCGCGATCAGCATCATCGCGACGAAGAGTGTTACCAAAGTCTTCATCGGTTCCCTCCGGTGAATGATCCAATGATCCGTTGAATGAAACGATCCGATCAGCCGCCGTATGTCGGCGGCGTTCGCTGTCGCGCTCGATCCTCGACGATCACCTCCTCGCGGCAGCTCTGCTGGCGTCCCGGATGATCGGTTCCTTCCGTCTGCCTCATGTCCCGGTCGAATCGACCCGGGATCAGATCGCAACCCGGCGCCTTACCGGTACAGATCCTTTATCGCCCCCCACGACGAGTCCTCGTTGCCGACGATCGGACAGGTGATCGTCGCCTGGAGACAGCACATGTCGTGCAGCTCTCCGGAGGTCCCGCAGTAGAACGGCGGGAAGCCGGCGGGCATCGGTCCGCTCACGCCGTCCCACACCCTCTGCGAATTCGCCACGACGCGGATCGTGCACTCGGCGCACTGATCGAACACCCCGGTGACGGTGATGTTCGACGAGACCCCGACCGGCTGCCAGTTGTAGTAGGTCACCCGCGCTCCGACCTCGCACGACGCGACGCTGCCGGACAGATCGGTCCCGTCGCTCCACGTGTGGTCCCCCTCGAGCCAGAAGTTCCCGCCGACATAGTTCGTGATGTAATCGATCCAGCCGAACCCGCTCGCGTTGATATCCCTGCCTGTCTCGACCGCTCCGTTCTCGTCTATCGCCATTCCGACGAATACGTAGAGCAGGCCGAGAGAGGCGCCGTTGTACGACATGACGTAGAGCGTGTTCCCCGGCACGCCGGGCTGCAGCTGGGCGCCGCACCATGCCTCCGAGATCCGTCCGCCGGTCAGCGAGCCGTCGGTGGTGGTCCAGAACCCTTCATACGGCACGGCCCCGTCGCCGCACGGATGCGTCTGCGCGGTCAGCGGTGCGGCGGCGATCATGACGGCGAAAACGATTACGAACAACAGCTGCAATCGCATCATGCGGTCCCTCCGTTCGAAAGCAGTACAGATCAGGTCGCTGATTGAGAAAATGTCCCCAGACCGGAAGGCACGCCTGGGATCCCCCCCCGGTCCATGACTGCTATACTGTATCACAGATAGGTAGAAATATCCAGTTAAAAGTCGACAAAATGTCAACTATAATTGACAATAATAGTTATGAATCTTTCCGCCCGGAGTCCGGAGGGTCTACGGGGTGAGTCTGTTGAGCAGTCGGGGGAACGGGATCGTCTCTCGCACGTGAGAGATCCCGCAGACCCAGGCGAGGGTCCGCTCGACGCCGAGGCCGAAGCCGGCGTGGGGGAAGGTGCCATACCGGCGCAGGTCGAGGTACCACTCGAACGCCTTCTTCGGGAGATTGTGCTCGGCGAGCCGCCGCTCGAGCAGGCCCAGATCCGATGCGCGCTGGCCGCCGCCGATGATCTCGCCGTACCCCTCCGGAGCGAGCAGGTCGACTGAGAGGCTGTAGGCGGGATCGTCGGGATCGGGCTCCATGTAGAACGCCTTGATCGCCGAGGGGAACCGGTGGACGAAGACGGGGCGATCGAACCGCCCGGCGAGCACCGTCTCGTCGGTGCCCCCGAAATCGCCGCCCTCGGCGAACTCGACCCCGCTCTCTCGCAGGATGCGGGCTGCCTCCGCGTAGCTGATCCGCGGGAAGGGGGGCTGCACCCTCTCGAGCATCGTCACGTCGCGCTCGAGCTCGCCGGTGAGAAGACCGCGGTACTCCTCGAGGCACCGGCCGACGATCTCGACGATGAAATCCTCGCCGAGCTGCATGATGTCGTCGAGATCGGCGAAGGCGACCTCCGGCTCGACCATCCAGAACTCTATCAGGTGCCGCCTCGTCTTCGACTTCTCCGCGCGGAAGGTCGGGCCGAAACAGTAGACCTTCCGGAAGGCGGCGGCGGTCGCCTCGTTGTAGAGCTGGCCGCTCTGCGTCAGGTACGCCTTGTCGCCGAAGTAGTCGGTCTCGAAGAGGGTCGTCGTCCCCTCGCAGGCGCTCGGCGTGAAGACCGGCGTGTCGCAGAGGACGAAGCCGCGGTTGTCGAAGAACTCCCTGATGAACCTGACGAGCCCCGCGCGGATCCTCAGTATCGCGTGCTGGCGGCGGCTGCGCAGCCACAGGTGCCTGTTGTCCATCAGGAAGGTGCTGCCGTGCTCCTTCGGCGTTATCGGGAATCGGTCGGCGACCTGTATCACCTCGATCCCCGTCACGCCGAGCTCGTACCCGCCGGGGGCCCGCGAGTCCTCGCGGACCGTCCCCCTCACGGTGAGAGACGACTCCTGCGTGAGAGCCGACGCCACGTCGAAGGCCTGTTCGCCCACGGCCCCGCGCTCGACGATGCACTGGACGATCCCCGTGCCGTCGCGCACCTGCAAAAAGAGTATCTTCCCGCTCGAACGCAGATTGTAGACCCACCCCGAGACGGCCACTTCCTCGCCGTTGAAAGCGCCTATCCCGGATATCTCCGCCGATTTCATCGTGTCTTGCTCCCGTCTGTGGCTGGCCCCCGCGGGGCGAGGGAGGCATCATATATCACGGCCCGCCGACCCGCAAGGAGTAGAAATATACACATGCGGCATCGCCTGTCAACCGCCGGCTCGCGGCATGGAACTTGCCGTCAGGGAGTCCAGCGGTGCGGGATGGGCCGCCACCCGAGCAGGAATGGATGGGAAGTGCGCTTCAAACAGTTTGTCTTCCTTGGCGTTAGAACGATACTGCTGGCGGCCGGGCCGGGGCTCCTGCTCGGCGCCGTTGCATTCTGCAAGCCATTGCTTGCCAATACGTTGAACGACATCGAGAATCCCCGGTTGCGCCGCTACACGATAGGCGAGCTGGAGAAGGGCGCCGTGTCGCTGCAGGTGAGCGCCCGCGCGATCTACCGAGACGCGCTCGAGACCCTCGCGGCGGGGGACCGCGACGGGGCGCGGCGCAAGCTGCTGACGGCCGCCGATCTCTCGGGCGATCTCCCCGACCCGATGTTCACGCTGGCGCGCCTCGAGCTCGCCTCGGGCGATCCCGAGGGCCTCTTTCATCTGGCGGAGGGGGCGCGCAGGCTCGTGCGCGGTTTCTACGGCCAGGCCCTGCTCGCCGCGAACGCGGTGATCCTCCTCATTGCGGCCGCGACCGCGGTCCTGCTCGCCGCACTGGTCGTGCTGCTGATCCGCCACTGGCCGCGCTTCGACCACCTGATTCGCGAGCGCTGGTCGCAGCGCTGCTCTTTTCCTCCGGCCCGGATGATCGGACCGCTGCTGATCCTCTCACTGCTCGTCGCCAGGCTCGGGGCCGCGCTGTACGCATCCCTGCTCATCGCCGCGCTCTGGCCGATGACCGGACGCCGCGAGAAGGCGGCGATACTCCCGCTCGTCGTCCTGCTCGGCGCCTGCTCCGTGCTGGCGCCGCGGATCGAGGCGTACCTGCCCGCCGTCGACGAGGGAAGCATCACGCGGCGCCTCGCCTCCCTCGAGGACCGCGGGGCCGACCCGCAGCTCGTCGAGGCGATCGGGCTGATCGCCGACGGCGAGTTCGCGCCGGAGCGCGAGTACGCGCTCGGGACGCTGCTCTACCGGCTCGGCTGGTACGAAGAGGCCCGGCAGCATCTGCTCGAGTGCGTCTCGCTGCGGGGCGACTTCGCCCCCGCCTATCTCAATCTCGGAAACGTCTACTTCCGGCAGGGCGATTTCAGCCGGGCCCTGGCGGGGTATCAGAACGTGATGGCGCTCGACTCGACCAGCGCGGTCGCTTCGTACAACATCGCCCAGGCGCACATACACACGATGCTCTTCGCCGAATCGAGCGAGGCGCTTCAGCGAGCCCGGGAACTGGGGATCGAGGAGTACCGCCGGGCGAACCCCGCCGCGCGGCTGCTCGACCTGGACATCTACGACAGCGGGCTTTCCCCCTCGCAGCTGTGGTCGATCGCGCTGCGCGAGGGACAGGGGCGCGGCGCGGCGGTCCTCGACGGGATCTTCCGGCCGTGGCTGCTCGTCCCGCTGAGCCGTCTGTGGATAGCGCTGGCCGCCGGCCTCGCCGGCGGGATCGTCCTCGCTCTCCGGGCGGGGGCCGGGATGCGGGTCGGCGCCTGCGACAACTGCGGCCGCCCCGTCTGCGCCTCGTGCGGATCGGACGAGGAGGGTGTCGAGCTCTGCAGCGACTGCGCCGCGGTCATCAGCGGACTTTCCAGCGTGAAGGTCATGGAGGCGCTGCTGCGCCACCGTCGC
>JAQVGR010000196.1 GCA_028696635.1 Candidatus Krumholzibacteriia bacterium
GCTCGGCCTGCGCGGCGACGTGGCGCGCGAGGAGGCGTGGGCGTCCTACCGCGAGTACCAGAGCAGACGGCTTCAGATCGCCTTCCAGGTCCGCGAGGCATACAGCCGATTCTATCTCGTCGGCAGGAGGATCGAGATCGCCCGCTCGACCCTCGATCTGCTCCGCCGGTGGGAAGGAGCCGTGCGGGCGCGGTACGAAACGGGGGCGCGCGGGTACGGCGACCTGCTGCGGATCGAGATAGAAACCGCCCGGGCCGCGGACCGGCTGCGGGCGATCGAGGACTCGCGCGACGCGGCGGCGGCCCTCATGCGCGGCGTCATCGGAGCTCCCGACACGCTTTCGATCCCCGTGCCGTCCGTCTTGCCGGAGCCGGCCGTCATCGATACCGCGCGGGTCATGGCCGATGTGCTCGAACACAATCCATCCCTGCTCGCCGCCGATCATCTCGTCCGCCGCGAGGAGCGCTCGATCAGCCTGGCGGGGAAGTCATACTGGCCCGGGATGGCGCTGGGGTTCGAGTATATCGACACGGGGGACGCGCTCGACCCCTCGATGCCCGAGAGCGGGAAGGATCCGTGGATGGTCAGCCTCAGCCTCGAGCTCCCGATCCGGTTCGGGAAGTACCGGGCCGAGAGAGACGCGGCCCGGGCGCGCCTGGAGATGAACCGGTATGCCAGGCGGGAGCGCGCCGACGAGCTGATCGCCCGTACCGAGCGGATCCTGCACGAGCTCCGGGATACCCGGGCGAAGGGATCGCTCTACGCCGGATCGCTGATACCTCGCGCACAGGAGTCGCTCGCCGTGACCCTGCGCGACTACGAGGGGGGCGCAGCCGATTTCCTCGACGTGCTCGAGGCGCAGCGCCTGCTCCTCGACCTGAGACTCGAACTGGAGGAGACGCTCGTGCGGGGCGAGATCGCCTCGGCCGAGCTCGAAATGATGGCCGGGCGCGACTATCGGCCGCAGCGTTGAACGGCCCGGCGCGGGTGCCGGGGATCGGAACCGACTGGAGGACGCCATGAAAAACCCGTTTCGCGCATTGATCGTGACCGTCGCCCTGGCGCCGCTGTTCGTCCCCCTGATGGCGTGGGACGCCCCGCTCGGGCCGGAGAATCTGAAGCCCCAGACCCTCTGCCCGGTGATGGGGGGCGCGATCGACTCGACGATATACACCGATTACCAGGGGCAGCGGGTCTACTTCTGCTGCCCGGGATGCGTCGACAGCTTCCTGAGCGCGCCGGAGAAGTATTTCGAGCGGGCCGCCGCGGACAGCATCCTCTTCGAGAGCGTGCAGACGATCTGCCCCGTCATGGGAAACCCGATCAACCGGGACTTCTGGGTCTGGCACATGGGGCGCGGCGTGTACTTCTGCTTCGAGCACTGCATCGGGACGTTCCTCGCCGAGCCCCGGAAGTACCTCGATACGATACGGTGATCGCGATGGACTTCATCAACAGGATATCGCCGCGCGCGCGAACGGGCCTGCTGGCGGGGGCCGTCGTCGTCGCGTTCATCGCAGGGTTCCTGCTGCGCGGCGGAGGCGGGACGCCGGAGCGGGAAGACGCAGCGGCGCCGGAGTCCGTCGCCGGGGTCTGGACCTGCTCGATGCACCCGCAGATCCGGCTGCCGCAGCCCGGGAAGTGCCCGATCTGCTTCATGGACCTGATCCCGGTCCCCGAAGGGACCGCCGAGGACGAGGGCGAGCGCCGGCTCGCGATGAGCGAGTCTGCGATGAAGCTCGCCGGGATCGAGACTTCGCCCGTGGAGCGGCGCCGAGTGCACGCGCGCGTGCGGGCCGTCGGAGAGGTCGAGTACGACGAGACGCGGCTGGCCGATATCGCCTCGTGGGTGCCGGGGCGGATCGAGCGGCTCTTCGTGAACTTCACCGGGGCGCCGGTCAGGCGCGGGGATCCGCTCGCCGAGATCTACTCGCCGCAGCTCGTCTCGGCGCAGGAGGAGCTCGTTCAGGCGAAGCGCTCGTTCGACGCGGCCGCGCCGGGCGGCCCCCCGGCGGCCGCCACGCTCGAATCGGTCCGCGAGAAGCTCCGCCTGCTCGGCATGACACCCGCCCAGATCGAATCGGTCGAGCAGAGCGGGGAAGTCAGACGGAATGTCGTCACGCACGCCCCCTCGTCGGGGGTGGTCGTGGAGATCGGCGTCCGCGAGGGACAGTACGTGCAGACGGGAACGCGGCTGATGCGCATCGCCGACCTTTCGCGCGTCTGGATCGTCCTGCGCGCGTACCAGAGCGACCTGGCGCTGCTGCGGCGGGGGCAGGAGGTTTCCTTTACGGCGACCGCGCTTCCCGGTTCGGCGTTCACCGGGACGCTGGAGTTCGTCGATCCGGTGCTCGATCCGAAGACGATGACGGCCGGCGTGCGCGCCGCCGCGGCGAACGGTGAAGGCAGGCTCAGACCGGGGATGTACGTGAGCGGAGAGATCCTCGCGGAAGTCGCCGCCGACGGGACCGTCGCTTCAGAAGAGACGGCCGGTGAGCCCGCGCCGCTCGTCATACCGGCGACGGCGCCGCTGCTGACCGGCACTCGCGCCGTGGTATACGTGCGCCTGGCCGGCGAGCGCCCCGTCTTCGAGGGGCGCGAGGTCGTCCTCGGCCCGAGGGTCGGCGAATATTACGTCGTGCTCGAGGGGCTCGCCGGGGGGGAACTCGTCGTGACGGCCGGCGCGTTCCGCATCGACAGCGAGCTGCAGATACGGGCACAGCCGTCGATGATGAGCCCCGAGGGGGGCGCCGCGCCGGCGGCGCACGATCATGCCGGGCAGACCGGCGCACGGCCATCGGAGAGGCCGGGCATCGCGGCCGGCGATCATGCGCACGAAGGGAAACCCGAGACCGCCGTTTCTCAAGACGCGCTCGAGGCGCTCGCACCGATGTACGACGCGTACTTCGACGCACAGATGGCCCTGGCCCGTGACGATCTCGATGAGGCGAAGGCCGCGTACGCGCGGGTGAAGCGGGAGACCGGCGCCGTCGACATGACGCTGTTCGCCGGGAAGGCGCACGAAGACTGGATGACGATATCCGGGGCGATCTCCGCGCGCGCCGCGGAGGGCGCCGGCGCTGTCGACATCGCCGCTGCTCGCGACGCCTTCTTCCATCTCTCGCGCTCGATGATCGATCTCGAGGAGGAGATCGGGCACGCCGGAGGCGACTTCTGGCTGACCTTCTGCCCGATGGCGCAGGGCAACGCCGGGGCCTTCTGGATACAGGAGGTCGACACGGTCTACAACTCGTTCTACGGGAAGATGATGCTCCGCTGCGGCTCGATCGAGAGGAAGCTGCCGGCGGCGGGGAGCGGAGACTGACATGGCGGGCGCCGGATCGCAGAGAGGAAGCCCCGCGTTAATTGAAAGGATCATCCGGTTCTCGCTCGAGAACCGGCTCGTCGTCTTCCTGCTCGCCCTGGCGATCGTCGCCTGGGGGATCATGGTCGCGCCGTTCGACTGGGACCTCGGAGCGTTGCCACGCGCCCCCGTTCCGGTCGACGCCATTCCCGACATAGGCGAGAACCAGCAGATCGTCTTCACCGAGTGGATGGGGAGATCGCCCCGCGACATCGAGGACCAGATCACCTACCCGCTGACCGCCTCGCTGCTCGGCATTCCCGGCGTCAGGACGGTCCGCAGCTACTCGTACTTCGGGTTCTCGACGATATACGTGATCTTCGACGACGGCATCGACTTCTACTGGTCGCGCTCGCGCCTGCTCGAGAAGCTCTCCGCCCTGCCGCCCGGGACGCTCCCTCCCCAGGTGAGTCCCGCGCTCGGCCCCGACGCGACGGCGCTCGGCCAGGTCTTCTGGTACACGCTCGAGGGGCACGACGGCGAGGGGCGTCCGACCGGCGGGTGGGACCTCGACGAGCTGCGCTCGATACAGGACTGGACGGTGCGGTACGCGCTGATGTCGGCGCGCGGGGTGGCCGAGGTCGCCTCGATCGGCGGGTTCGTGCGCGAGTACCAGGTCGACGTCGACCCCGACGCGATGCGCGCGTACGGGATCGCCCTCGGCCAGGTCTACGACGCGGTCCGCATGTCGAACATCGACACCGGCGCGCGCACGATCGAGATCAACCGCGTCGAGTACGTGATCCGCGGGCTCGGCTTCCTGCGCTCGCTCGAGGACCTCGAGGGCACGGTGATCGTCGAGCGCGGCGGGGTGCCGGTGCGGATCGGGGACGTCGCGACGGTCGCGGCCGGCCCGGCGGCGCGGCGCGGGGCGCTCGACAAGGGCGGGGCCGAGGCGGTCGGCGGGATCGTCGTCGTGCGCTACGGCGAGAACCCGCTCGCGGCGATCAGGAACGTCAAGGAGAAGATCCGGGAGATATCGCCGGGGCTCCCGAGGAAGACCCTTCCCGACGGGACCGTCTCGCAGGTGCGGATCGTCCCGTTCTACGACCGCACCGGCCTGATCTACGAGACCCTCGGAACGCTCAATACGGCGCTCATCGACGAGATCCTCGTCACGATCATCGTCGTCCTGCTGATGGTGATGAGCCTGCGCTCGTCGCTCCTGATCTCGGGGCTGCTGCCGATGACGGTGCTGGCCGTCTTCATCGCGATGAGGGTGTTCGGCGTGGACGCGAACATCGTCGCCCTCTCGGGGATCGCGATCGCGATCGGCACGATCGTCGACATGGGGATCGTGATGACGGAGAACATCATGCGGCACCTCGGGGAGGCGGGGCCGGACGAGC
>JAQVGR010000197.1 GCA_028696635.1 Candidatus Krumholzibacteriia bacterium
CCCGCGGGATGCCCCTCGGCCGCGGCGAGGTTGATCAGCCGCCCCTCGCCGAGCAGGTTGATGCGCTTGCCGTCTTTCATCGTGTACTGATCGAGCTCGTGGCGGATCCGCTTCTTCCCCGTCGACATCTTCTCGAGGTCGGGGATGTCGATCTCCACGTTGAAGTGGCCGGAGTTCGCGACGATCGCGCCGTCCTTCATCGCCTCGAAATGCTCTCTGCGGAGCACCGAGATGTTCCCCGTCAGGGTGATGAAGAGGTCGCCGATCCCCGCCGCCTCGTGCGAGTCCATCACGGTGAAGCCGTCCATCACCGCCTCGAGCGCCTTGACCGGCTCTATCTCGCAGACGATCACGTTGGCTCCCATGCCGCGCGCACGCATCGCCGTGCCGCGCCCGCACCAGCCGTAACCGAATATCACGACGCGCGAGCCGGCGAGCAGAAGGTTCGTGGCGCGCAGGATCCCGTCGATCGTGCTCTGGCCGGTGCCGTAGCGGTTGTCGAAGAAGTGCTTGGTCATCGCGTCGTTGACGGCGATCATCGGGTACTCGAGGACTCCCGCCTGCTGCATCGA
The DNA here is from genome assembly GCA_028696635.1 of Candidatus Krumholzibacteriia bacterium. GTDB lineage: Bacteria > Krumholzibacteriota > Krumholzibacteriia > Krumholzibacteriales > Krumholzibacteriaceae > JAQVGR01. Next base: position 573 of record JAQVGR010000197.1, read on the forward strand.
TTTCAGGCGTATCACGCCGGTCGTCGTCTCCTCGGAGCCTCCGATGACCTCCGCGAGCAGATCGCGGCGGGTCTTGTGGAGCGTGCTCACCAGGTCGGCTCCGTCGTCCATCGTGATGTGCGGCGCGATGTCGAGGGCCGCGTTGATATGCCTGTAGTAGAGGTCGTTGTCCGCGCCCCGCACGGCGAAGACGGAGAGGCCGAAGTCCTCGACGAGAGAAGCGACGACGTCGTCCTGCGTGCTGAGCGGGTTGGAGGCGCACAGCGCCGTCTCGGCGCCGCCGGCCGCCAGGGTGCGCATGAGGTTCGCCGTCTCGGTCGTCACATGCAGGCACGAGGCGATCCTGATCCCCTCCAGCGGGAGCTCCTTCTCGAAACGCGCGCGTATCATGCGCAGCACGGGCATGTTCTCGTCGGCCCACTCGATCCGGTCGCGGCCCGCTGCCGCCAGGCCGAGATCCTTCGCGTCGTACTTCATCGGTCGTCCTTTCCCGTATTCGCTTATCCGCGCCGCCCTCAGGCGCGCGAGCGCAGCTCGTCGACGTAGTCGAGCCGTTCCCAGGTAAAATCCTTTTCCTCGCGGCCGAAGTGGCCGTACGCGGCGGTCCGCCGGTAGATCGGGCGGCGCAGGTCGAGCCGCTCAATGATCCCCTTCGGGGTCAGGTCGAAGAGATCGCGCACGATGGCGGTGAGCTTCTCGTCGGAGATCTTCCCGGTGCGGAAGGTGTCGACCATGACGGAGACCGGCTCGGCCTGGCCGATCGCGTAGGCGATCTCGACCTCGACCTCCCCGGCGATCCCTGCGCCGACGATGTTCTTTGCAACGTGCCGCGCGGCGTAGGAGCCGGAGCGGTCGACCTTCGTCGGATCCTTCCCCGAGAAGGCCCCGCCGCCGTGGCTGCCGTACCCGCCGTACGTGTCGACGATGATCTTTCGGCCGGTCAGCCCCGTGTCCCCCTGAGGCCCCCCGATGACGAACCTGCCGGTCGGGTTGACGAGAACCCGGTAGTCCGAGGCGTCGATGTCGAATCCTCCGACGACCGGCTTGATGACGTGCTCGACGAGTCCCGCCCGTATCTGCTCCAGGGTGACGCTGGCGGCGTGCTGCGTCGAGATCAGCACCGTGTCGAGCCGGCGCGGCACGCCGTCCTCGTACTCTATCGTGACCTGCGACTTGCCGTCCGGCTTCACCCAGTCGAGGATCCTCTCCCTGCGGACCTCGGCGAGCCGGCGCGCGAGCAGGTGCGCCATGTGGATCGGCAGGGGCATCAGCACGTCCGTCTGCCTGCAGGCGTAGCCGAACATCATCCCCTGGTCCCCCGCCCCGCCCGTGTCGACGCCCATGGCGATGTCGCCCGACTGCTCGTGGATCGACGTGACGACGGCGGAGGCCTCCGAGGCGAAGCCGAGATGCGGGTCGTCGTAGCCGATCTCGTGAATGACCTGCCGGACGAGCTTCGGGATGTCGACGTATCCTTCGGTCGTGATCTCGCCGGCCACGAACGCGAGTCCCGTGGTGACGAGCGTTTCGCAGGCGACCCTTCCCATGGGATCGTTCGCGAGGATCGCGTCGACGACCGCGTCGGATATCTGGTCGGCGACCTTGTCGGGGTGTCCCTCCGTCACCGACTCCGACGTGAACAGATGCTTCTCCGGCATGAAATATCCTCCTTCTGACTCACCGGCACGGGGGAATGATACCCGTACACATCGTGCATGAACGGCCGCAAGTCAAGCACTTTATCCCTAGCTGAGCTCGACCTGGGAATCATCGCTTATATTGAGGCTGGTCCGGCTGCGGGTGACCTCGGCCCCCGCTCCGATGACGCTCCCGTCGAGCACGACGTTCGACAGCGAGCTTCCCTCTCCGAGGATCGAGTTGCGGACGACCGAGTCCCGTATCTCGCACCCGCGGGCGACCGACACGTACGGGCCGACCACCGAGTTCTCGATGACGCTGGCCTGATCGACGGAGCAGGGAGGTATGATGACCGAATTGACTCCGTGCGCGCCGCCGGCGGCCCCCTCGAGCAGGATGCGGTTGGTCTCGAGCAGCGTCTCCACCTTGCCGCAGTCGTACCAGCCGTCGATCGGGAACGGCGTGAACCTGACCCCCCGCTCGATGAGCAGCGACAGGGCGTCGGTGATCTGGTACTCACCCTTCGTCCTGATGCCGCGCTCGATGACCTGGGCGCAGGCTTCGTAGAGCCCGGAGGAGTCGCGGAAGTAGTACAGCCCGACGACGGCCAGGTTGCCCTTCGGATCGTCCGGCTTCTCGACGATGCTCGTGATGACGCCGCCCTCGACCTCGCAGATCCCGAACCGCCGCGGATCGTCGACCTCGCGAACGGCGAGAACGTTCTCCCCCGCGCGGGGTATCCTGGAGAAGTCGGTCTTGATGATCGTGTCGCCGAGGATGATGATCAGCTCGGAGCGGTCCGCGAAGGGCCTGGTCAGCGAGACGGCGTGCGCGATCCCCTTCTGCTCCGTCTGCTCGACGAACCGCATCGGAAGGTCGTACGTCCCGGTGAGGTACTCGCGGATCTGATCGCCCTTGTAGCCGATGATCGGGATCAGCTCGCGGACTCCCATGCCGATCAGGCTGTCGACGATATGCCCGAGAATCGGCTTGCCCGCCACGGGCACGAGGGCCTTGGGGCTCGTATGCGTGTGCGGCCGCAGCCGCTTGCCGATTCCCGCCACGGGGATGACCGCTTTCATCGATCCTCCGTTCTGAGCAGATCCTTGACGGTCTCGATGCGCTCGATAGGCGTAGGATCCCGCCCCGATTCCACGGCGAGATACACGCTGGTGAGATCGCCGAGAGTGACGACCGACAGCAGGCGCGCGAGCCGGCCGTCGAAACCGCCGCCGCCGACGCTGTTGATCCTGATGGCGCCCGCGGCGAGGGGCTCGAGCATCTCGTAGGTGACTTCCATCCGCCTTCGGACGCTCTTGTGGTCGTCCGCGTCGGTGAGCAGTATGAGGAAGAGCTCCTGCAGGATCTTGCCGGGGCCGTCCCACCCCATGATCTCGTTGTGCCCGATCTCGGGGAAGACGCCGAGGAAAGCCATGCTCTTGCTGTTCTCGTTGAACTGGCATTTCCAGCGGTACGCGGCCCCGGGGAGCAGCCCGTTCGCGCAATAGATCAGCGGGATCTTGCCGTAGAGCCGCTTGGCGAGCTGCAACGGAGTGTTCCCGGCGAGGTCCGCCTCGAGAGTGCACTTCGCCAGGAGCCTGCGCGTGCGGCGCAGCACCGAACGGAACGCGGCGTCGTCGATTTCGCAGAGCCCGCGGCAGGCGGCGAATCGCAGCAGGGGCGTGAAGAGCCATCCGAGCGCCGCGCGGGGCGGCAGCCCCCCGGGGATCTCGAGCAGGGGAATGCCCGCTCCGGCGGCGGCCGAGGCGAGCTCGCCCCCCGATGTTATCACGGCGGTCGGGCAGCCCCGGGCGAGGGCGTCATTGTAGCAACTGACCGTCTCCTCGGTGTTGCCGCTGTAACTGATGCAGATCACCGGCGTGCCGGGACCGGCGAATGAGGGGAGCCGGTACCCGCGGACGACGTGGACGGCGACGGGAGCCGCAACGGAGACCAGGTCGCGCAGGAGCTCGCCCCCGATGGCGCTCCCTCCCATGCCGCAGATGATCAGCGGCGCGTCGCGGCCGGGGATGCAGGTGCTGAACGGCTCGGAGAAGTCCCAGGCGGCCTCCATCTGTCCGGGCAGGTCGAGCACCTTGTCGAGCATGCGATCCGAGTCGACCGCGTAATGTCGGGCGGAATGGTCCGGACTCATCGTGGGCCTCCCGCGGCCGCCGTCGCTCTCACGAGCCCGTCCGCGGCACGAACTCGAGCAGCTCGGGGCGTTTTTCCTTCAGGTACCGGTCGATCTCCGCGCGGATCTCGCCGGCCGTCGACCGCTTCAGGACGTTCTTCAGCAGGGTCCGCGTCTCGTCGAACGTCACCGAGCGGATGATCTTCTTTATCTCGGGTATGAGAAACGCCGGGGCGCTGAGCTCATCGAGCCCCGCGCCTATCAGCAGCAACGTACCGTAGACCCCCGCGCTGGCGGTCATCTCTCCGCACAGCCCCGCCCAGGTCTTGTTGCGGTGCGCCGCCTCGACCGTCTCGTGGATCAG
>JAQVGR010000198.1 GCA_028696635.1 Candidatus Krumholzibacteriia bacterium
GAGATCTACATGGACGAGAAGGTCGCCGATTACGTCGTCAATCTGGTGCATGCCACCCGCGTGCCGGGGGCCTACGGACTCGACGTGGGGGGGCTGATCCAGTACGGTGCATCTCCGCGCGCGACGATTTTCCTCGCGATGGCCGCTCGCGCCCACGCCCTGCTCCAGGGGCGGGGGTACGTGACTCCGCAGGACGTGAAGTCGGTCGGGATGGACGTGCTCCGCCACCGCGTCATCATCACCTATGAGGCGGAGGCGGAGGAGAAGACGCCGGAGGACGTCGTCCAGACGATCTTTGATAACGTCGCCGTGCCGTGATACACGGCCGCGAAAGCGGCCGTGGGCGCACAGTCCGCCTGAGTGCGATCGAGTGACTTCGACGGTGCCCGAGCCGTGTGGACGCAAACGATGATCCCAGCCGAGCTCGCAAAGAAGATCCGGATCCTCCAGATCACCACCCGCAAGGTCGTCAACGACGTTCTGGCCGGCGAGTACGGCAGCGTCTTCCGCGGCCGCGGGATGGAGTTCGACGAGGTCAGGGAGTACCAGCCCGGAGACGAGATCCGCACGATCGACTGGAACGTCACCGCGAGAACCGGCACAGCGTACGTGAAGCGGTTCGTCGAGGAGCGCGAGCTCACCGTCTTCTTCCTCGTCGATCTCTCAGCCTCGGGGGCCTTCGGCAGCGTGAACAAGCTCAAGAACGAGGTTGCCGCCGAGTTCTGCTCCCTGCTCGCCTTCTCCGCGGTCAAAAACAACGACAAGGTCGGCCTGATCGTCTTCACCGACCGGATCGAGCTGTTCATCCCCCCGAAGAAGGGGACCAGGCACGTTCTGCGGGTGATACGGGAGCTTCTGAACTTCCGTCCCCGCCCGGCGAGCACCGACATCTCGATGGCGCTCGACTACCTCGGCAGGGTCACGGCCAAGCGCGCAGTCGTATTCCTCGTCTCCGACTTCCAGGCGGAGGGGTTCGAGAAGCCGATACGCGTGCTGAGCCGCCGCCACGACGTGATCGCCGTCTCGGTCGTCGACCCGCGCGAGGTGCGGCTCCCCGACGTCGGCCTCGTCGAGCTCGAGGACGCCGAGACGGGGGAGACGGTGCTTGTCGACACGTCGAGCCGCGCGGTCCGGAAGGAGTACGAGCGGCTCGGCAGGGAGCGGACCGACCGGTTCCGCGGTCTGTTCGCGTCGATGGGGGTCGACCAGATCGAGGTGATGACGGACAGGGACTACGTTCCAGGGCTCGTGCGGTTCTTCCGGTCGAGGGAGAGAAGATATTGACCGGCTTCGAAGAAGACGGTCCTTCCCGGAGGGTATGACATGGCGGATGATCTGAACCTGACTCTGGACCGGAAAGAGCCGCGGCGCCCCGACCGGACCGGGCTGGTGATTTTCCTGCTCGTCCTCGCGGCCGCCGCCGGCGCCGCCGGGATCATCCTGCAGCTTCGAGGCGCAGGGGAAGATCCGGCCGGCCTCCCGGCCGGCGAGATGGAAATTCTCGCCCTGAAGCTCGAGCGGCAGGGGCTTCATCATGCCGCGGCGGACGCCTGGATCGAATATCTTGAAGCGGCGCGTCCCGGCAGGGAGGAAGCGGCGCGGATCTGGTACCGGATCGGAACGATCAGGCAGGCGGGCGGCGACTGCGAGGGGGCCCTCGCTGCGTTCTACCGGAGCGAGGCGTCGGCCCGGATCGAAGAGATCGCTCGGGAGATCGCGCTCGCCGTCGAGGAGTGCCTCGGACGTCTCGGCCGGTTCGCCGCCCAGCGCGACGAGATAGAGTCGCGCACGGCGGCGGCGGGGAGCGGCGAGCAGAAGAGGGAGCAAGTCCTCGCCGAGATCGGCGCGTGGAAGATAACCCGCTCCGTGCTGACCGCGATGATCGAGGCCGATATCGACGCCCAGCTCAGGCAGGCCGCCGGCGATCTCCCCGCCGATCAGATGCGCCTGCGCAAGGAGGAGCTCCTCGGCGAGGTCCTCAAATCGGGCGGGATCGGGGAGTACCTCGAGCGGTTCGTCGCCGAGGAGCTGCTCTACCGGCACGCGATAGAGCAGCGGCTGCACGAGGATCCCGGCGTGGCGGCGATGACGCGCCGCGTCGAGCGATCCCTGCTGGCCGGGGCCGTTCTCGACCGGACATACGCCGGCGAGGTCTCGGTCACCGAGGACGAGATGCGCGCGTGGTACGACGCCAACAGGGACCGGATCTCCCAGGGAGGCGATCCGAAGCCGTATGACGAGGTCCGCGGACAGGTCGCCGCGGCGGTCCGCATGGAGAAGCAGGCTGCGGTGCAGGCGCGGCTGCTGGGCGAGCTGCGGGAGAAATACGACGTCGTGATCCGCCGGCCCGCCGCGGGCGCGGACGAGGAAACGCCGGAATGATCGCGGGATGATTATCATGCGCGGATATGCACGCATACGCTCCTCCTTCGCCGGCCGGGGAGCCCGGATCGCCGCGATGATGCTGAGCGCCGCCGCCGCGGCGTCGTATTGCGCCTGCGGCGGCGGGGAGCCGGACGAGGTCCCGGCGTACGAGATCGACCGGACGATCACCCGCGGACCGGTCGACCTGCGAGTCGCGGCGAGCAGGGATACGATATCGATCGCCGAGCGTCTCGGCCTTCTCGTTGAGGCGCGGGCCGACAGCGGATGGGTCGTCGAGCTCCCCGCCTTCGGAGACAAGCTGCAGGAATTCGGGATCGTCGACTATGCGACCGATCCGCCGCGCCTGGGGCCGGACGGGAGGGTCGTCTCGAGCCGGACATACGAGCTCGAGCCGTTCCTCTCGGGACTGTACATGATCCCGCCGATGACGGTCTCGTTCCGCGCCGAGGGGGATACCGTGCTTCACTTCGTCGAATCGGACACCATGCGCGTCGTGGTGACCTCGGTCCTCGCCGGAGACTCGGCGGCGACCGAGCTTCGGGAGATCGCAGGCCCGGCGGAGCTCCCCGCCGGCCGCCGGTGGATGCTCGCGATACCGGTTGCCGTCGCGGCGATCGCGGCGGGGGTGATGCTCTGGCGCCGCCGCAGGGCGCGCTCCGCCGCGGCGGAGCGCGCGGTGCCGGCCCACGAGCGCGCCTTTGCGCGGCTCGAAAAACTGGTCGCCGAGGGGCTGGCAGAGCAGGGGCGCTACGCCGAGTTCGCCGCGGCGGTCTCGGACATCCTACGGCTTTACATCGAGGAGCGTTTCGGCCTGCGCGCCCCCGAGCGCACGACGGAGGAGTTTCTCGCCGAGGCGGCCGGCGGGCTCGCCGTCACCTCAGATCGGAAAAAGATACTGGCCGAATTTCTCATCTGGGTCGATCTGGTGAAGTTCGCCGCGCTGGAGCCCTCCCGCCAGGACGTGCAGCGCACCTTCGATACCTGCCGGGATTTCATAGAGGCGACGAAGGAGCGGGGGGAGGTGAACGGGGCGGAGGCCTGAGCGCATGGATTTCCGTTTCGCATCACCCTGGGCTCTGCTCGCGCTCGCCGCGGTGCCGCTGATCGCGCTGTGGCTCTCGCGGCGCGGCGGGTCGGGGAGCGTGAGGTTCTCCTCGGTCGGCAACGCCCGCCGCGCGGGCGGCTCTCTGCGGCGCAGCCTCGCGCCGCTGCCGGTCCTGCTGCGGCTCGCCGCAGTCGCGCTGCTCGTCGTCGCTCTCGCCAGGCCGCAGGCGGGGCGCGAGAGGGTCAGGGAGGTGACGAAGGGGATCGCGATACAGATGGTGCTCGACCGCTCGTCGAGCATGTCGGCGGAGATGGAATACCGGGGGATGCGCCTCGACCGCCTCGCCGTGGTCAAGAAGGTCTTCGAGGAGTTCGTCATGGGCAACGGCGAGACCCTCGCGGGGAGGCCGAACGATCTTGTCGGCATGGTCGCCTTCGCCCGGTACGCCGATACGATGGCCCCGCTGACACTCGGCCACGGCGCGCTCCTGCGGTTCCTCGAGCAGGTGAGGATCGTCACGCGCCGCGCGGAGGACGGCACGGCGATAGGAGACGCGATAGCGCTGGCCGCTGCGCGTCTGAAGACCGCCGAGGAGGATTACGAGCGCTTCGCCGGAGAGGAGGACGCCGGGGAGTACGAGATCACGAGCAAGATCATCATCCTGCTCACCGACGGCCAGAACAACTTCGGCCGCTGGACCCCCGAGGAGGCGGCCCGTCTGGCCGCCGGATGGGGGATCAAGGTGTACACTATCGGCGTCGGCGACGAGGAGGGAGTCGCCTCGGTCCGCACGCTGCTCGGCACCTTCAAGGTGCCGACCGGCGCGCGCGTCGACACGCGCCCCCTGCGGGCCGCGGCCGAGACGACCGGCGGGATCTTTCGGATGGCCGGCAGCGACGAGGCGCTTCGGGAGGTCTACGCGGAGATCGACAGGCTCGAGAAGAGCGAGGTGGAGTCGATCCGGTATGTCGACTATCGGGAGATGTTCGTTCCGTTCGCTCTCTGCGCGCTGTTGCTCGTCGTGCTCGAGGTCGCGCTCTCGGCGACCGTGTTGAGGAGGATCCCGTAAGGCGGGACGATGCGTCTGGGAAACGTGAATATGCTGCTTCTGCTCTGGCTCGCGCCGGCCCTGGCCGCCCTGTATCTCTACGCGGCGTGGCGCCGGGGCAGGGCGATGCGCGTCTTCGTCGAGGCGGGGCTGCTGGGCCGCATCTCGACCTCGGTGCGCCCCGGCGCGCG
>JAQVGR010000003.1:0-2554 GCA_028696635.1 Candidatus Krumholzibacteriia bacterium
GAAGGGGGGCGGCGCCGAAGGCGAGATCGCGCGCCACCGCCTCGACCTCGATCCCGCCCTGATCCGCGCGGGGAAGGACCCCGTCTACTCGGCCTTCTGCGACGGCGGCGAGATCCCCCTCTTCCCCGCCGCGCGGGAGCTGATCGAGCTCCTCGCCGCCGCGGGGGTGCGCCTGGCCATCGCATCGGGATCGTACGGCCGCGACGTGCGCGCGCTGCTCGAAGCCCACCGCCTCGCCGGGGCCTTCGAGGCGATCGTCGGCAAGGACGATTCGATACTGCTCAAGCCGCATCCCGATCCGTACCTGATCGCCGCGCGGCGCCTCGCGCTCCCCCCCGCCTCGTGCGTCGCCGTCGAGGACGCGGAGAAGGGGGTCCTGAGCGCCCGCGCCGCGGGGATGCCGGTGATCGTCGTCGGGACCGAGGTCACGCGCGGCATCCCGATCGACGGAGCGGACCTGCGCCTCGGCTCTCTCGACGAGCTGCTCGATCTGGTCCGCGGATCGTGAGCGGGAATCTTCCGGCGGGAACCTTTTCGGAGAATATGGAATCTACCGGCCCTGCAGCGTCTTTATCGCGCCCCAGCTGGCCGGTTCGGTCGCGATCACACTGGTCGTCATCGCCGTGTCGACGGCGGCGCACTCGATGAACGAATCGAGCGTCACCGCTCCTCCCTCCCTGGTCAGCGAGAACGCCGCGTAGTAGACGAGCGTGTTCAGCGGCGCGCCGGTGTCGTAGCAGATCTGATGCTGTCCCGGAGCGGAGGGGATCTCCGCGACGAGACGGCCGTCGGCATACCCGGCCGGGAAGCGGTCGAGCCGCGCCCTGACCACCGTCGTGTTCCCTCCGCCGGCGATCCAGGCGAGCTTCACCCAGTGCCCGTAGTCCGCCTCGGCGATCAGGCGCGAGACGGCCTCGTTCGGCTCGTCGCAGATCGGCTCCTGGCAGGTATAGAGCCACCCCTCGCCGATGTACCCGCCGTGGTGCGGCGAGAACAGGTAGCGGGGGAGATAGTCGCCGTCGACGGCGCGCATCCTCCCCGTGTCCCCGTTGGGGAGCAGGTTGATCCAGGTCAGGTCGGAGCCGGGAGCCGGCTTGACCAGCGCCCACCCGGCGAGCCCCGGCCCGCAGAGGGGGGCGCACGCCTGGAGCTTGAGGTCGAGATGATGGATCGATCCGCCGGCCGCCGATACGGAGGCCTGCAGGACTTCCCAGCCGGTGTTCGGCGTGAATCCGACGAGCGAGTCGTTCGACTCGACGGCGAACTCGAGCTCGACGATCCCCTGGTGGGCGTTGTAGAACCAGATCGGCGCCTCGACCGTCTCCTCTTCGGGGTACCGGTGACGGCCGCATATCACGCCGCCGGGGATCTCCTGCTCGTCGCCGAAATGCACCGCCAGACGCACGATGAAGTCGTACTCGAAGAAACCCTGCTCGAGGTACATCGGGCCGTAGCACTGCGCATGCGCCTGCATAGGCATCGCGCACGGCGCGCAGAGGGAGAGAACGGCGAGTATGTAAACCGGGCCGCGTCCGCTCATGCTGTCGTTCCTGCTGTCTTCGGCGCCCCAGCACCAGGTCAAGTATCTTTACGCCGGAGATGCTCCGACATACGGAATTATCTCATATCAGCCATGAAAAGTCAAGGTGGGGAATACCTTACAAACATACTCGGGAGTTGCGGGTAACTGTACCGGATTGTGGACGATTATACGGGACAATACGCTCCGATAAGCCATCGCGGGGAATGCAGGGGAGGTACGGGGAACGGCGGGTGACGATCGGAAGCCGCGGAAAGGGCCCGGTCACGTCTCTTCCCTGCTTTTTCGCAGCCGCCGCCAGTACTCGATCCGCTTGATGATCTCCCTCTCGAACCCCCTTTCGACGGGATGGTAGTAGCGCCTGCCGGCGAGCTGCTCGGGGAAGTACTCCTGTGCGACGACCGCGTCGATATCCTCGTGGGGATACCGGTATCCGCTCCCGTACCCGAGATCCTTCATCAGGCGCGTCGGCGCGTTGCGTATCCACAGCGGGACGGGGAGCGGCCCGTGCTCGTCGACGTCGGCGGCCGCGGCGTTGTAAGCCCGATCGAGGGCGTTGCTCTTCGGCGCGGTCGCGAGGTAGGTGACCGCCTGCGCGAGCGCGAGCTTCCCCTCGGGCATCCCGATGAACCGCACCGCCTCCGTCGCCGCCGTTGCCGTCTGCAGCGCCTGCGGGTCGGCGTTGCCGACGTCCTCGGAGGCGAACCGGACGAGGCGCCGGGCGACGTAGAGCGGGTCCTCCCCCGCCTCGAGCATCCGGGCGAGCCAGTACAGGCCGGCGTCGGGGTCCCCGCCGCGCAGCGACTTGTGCAGCGCGGAGATGATGTTGAAGTGCTCATCCCCCGCCTTGTCGTAGAGCAGGTTGCGCTTCTGCACCGCCTCCTCTATGGCGCCGCGGCCCAGCTCGACGGCGCCCCCTCCCGGAGCGATCGAGGAGACGGCCATCTCGAGGGCGTTGAGCGCCGTGCGCGCGTCCCCGTACGAGAGGTGCGCGAGGTAGGCGAGCACGTCGCG
>JAQVGR010000003.1:2564-20430 GCA_028696635.1 Candidatus Krumholzibacteriia bacterium
CTCCTCCGAGAGCGGCCGCAGAACGAAGACCCGGCACCGGGAGAGCAGCGGCGGGATCACCTCGAAGCTGGGGTTCTCGGTGGTGGCGCCGATCAGTATGATCGTGCCCGATTCGATGTGCGGGAGGAAGGCGTCCTGCTGCGCCTTGTTGAAACGGTGGATCTCGTCGACGAAGAGGATTGTCCGCCCGCCCTTCGTCCGCAGGCGCTGCCCGGCCTCGGCGACGATCCGCCGCACGTCGGCGATCCCCGATGTCACCGCGGAGAAGAACGAGAAGCGCGCGTCGACCGCGCCGGCGATGATGTGCGCCAGCGTCGTCTTGCCGCACCCCGGCGGCCCCCAGAATATCAGCGACGACTCGAGGCGCCCCTGCTCGAGCATGCGGCGCAGGATCTTCCCCTCCCCGACGACCTCGTCCTGGCCGAAGAACTCCTCGAGGGTGCGCGGCCGCATCCGCTCCGCGAGCGGAGGCGCGGCGTCCTGGGGGAAGAGCTCGTTCATCGTCAGGTGTAGTCCGGTTCCTTGTCGAAGAAATGCTCGGTGCGCAGGGTCCGGATCGTGCCGCTCCTGCTGCGGAGCACGAGGCTGTGCGTCACCGCGCCTCCCGGGCGGAAGGAGACCCCGTCGAGGAAGGCGCTGCGCGTCACGCCGGTGACGGCGAACATGATATTGGATCCGCCGGTGAGATCCCCGGCGCGGAAGACCCTGCCGTAATCGCCCTCCCCGTCATGCGGGCCCGTATCGTCGCGCACCAGCTCCCCCTGGAACCCGCCGCCGATGCAGGCGAGGGCCGCGGCGGCGATGACTCCCTGCCTCGTGTCGCCGGTGCCCATCATCACGTCGATCCCCGTGCCCGGCAGCGCGGCTGCGATCGCCGCGGCGAGATCTCCGTCGCGCACCAGCTCGATCCGCGCCCCTGCGCGGCGCACCTCGTCGATCAGCGTATCGTGCCGCTCGCAGTCGAGGATCGCCACGGTGAGGTCCTCCACGTAGACCCGTTTCGTCCCGGCGATCTTCACCAGGGTGTCGAAGACCGGCTCGCGGATGTCGATCGCGTCGGCCGCGTCCGCGCTCACGGCGAGCTTGCGCATGAAGGGGGCGTCGAAGTAGCGGAACCCCCCGCGCGGCCCCAGGGCGATCGCCGAGATGGCGTTCGATTGGCCGTCGGCGAGCGAGGCCATCCCCTCGAGCGGATCGAGGGCGATGTCGACCTCGGGCTCGTCCCCCGTGCCGACGGTGCGGCCGCGTCCGAGCACCGCGTCGGGAATATCGTCGCGCTCTCCGATGACGATATGTCCGGTGATCTTCGCGTTCCTGATCGCCAGCTCCATCGCGGCGGAGGCCGCGCGGTCGGCGGCGATCGGATCGCCTTTGCCCTGCAGCCGGGCGGCGGCGAGCGCCGCCGCTTCCGTCACCCTGACCAGTTCAAGGGCCAGATTGCGGTCCACCGATCATCCTCTCCCTACTCCTCCGCGGAAAGGCCCGCCTCGCTCCGACGGGCGTCGCCCTGCATCTTCGAGCGTTTCTCGACGACCAGCACGTTGAGGTCCTTCGCCATCTGGTACTGATGGATCGCGAAGAGCACGGGAAGGAGGATGTACGCCAGACCGACGGTGAGCGGTATGGCGAAGATCTGGACCACGAAGGTCAGCCAGAACCAGTTCCACTGGCCGAGATAGACATACCCGACGGGCCCGAGCAGGATCCATCCGAAGAAGAATCCGATCGCCGCGGCGACTCCGGGGTTCTTCGTCTCGCCGGGGACCTTCAGGCGCGTCAGTTCGTAACCGTACAGCCCGCCGCCTGCGTGAGCCTCTTTCCTGAGGGCGCCGCCGCAGTGCGGGCAGAACGCCGCGTTGTCCTCGATCTCTCTCCCGCAATGCCGGCAGTACATGATGTCTACCTCCGTTCTGGAATCCTCGTTTCCGTATACGGTTTCCGAAGGAGGAAAGTTGCCGTTACGCGGGCAAGTGTACCGGAAGGGGACCGAAGGGCACAACCGTTTTTACCGCGGGGGCGGGGGGTCCTGCGCGGGCGAGCCGGACTCTCTCGCGCGGCGGAGGCTCTCGAGGTTGACCGTGGCTGCTACGTTCTCCGGGTCGAGCTCGAGGGCCCGCACGAGGAGCGCCTCGGCCTCTTCGAGCTCCCCCTCGGCCCCCAGATAGACGGCGAGGTTCACCAGGCCGGTCGGCCAGTCGGGACGCTCGGCGACGACGCCTCGCTGGATCTCGAGCGCCTCCCGCGTCCGGCCGGTCATGTGCAGGCACATCGCCGCGCGGTCCCGGTTCTCGGGGGTCTGAGCAAGCGAACGGAAGATCCCGAGCGCCTCGGCGTACTCCCCGCGGCGCATCAGCAGGCGCCCGAGCCGGCGCTCGATCTCCTCGTCGGGGGCCTCCGCGATCAGCCCGCGCAAAACCGCCTCCGCCTCGTCGTACCGCCCCGCGCGGGCGAGGGCCTCGGCGAACGCGGCCCTGATCCCGCGGTCCCCGGGATCCCCGCGCAGCGCCGCCTCGAGCGGCCCTATCGCCTCGGCGGGGCGCTCGCCGCGCAGCAGCAGCAGGCCGAGCTGGTAGAGGAACTCCCCCGGCAGCGGACCGGCCGCCTCGGCCCTGACGAAGAGGCTCTCCGCCTGGACCGGCGCCGCCTCGGCGATCAGCATCCCCTTGAGCCCGAGCAGGTAGGGGTCCTTCGGGGCGGACGAAAGCCCCTCGTCCACCGCCTCGAGGGCGCGGTCCCGCTCCCCGCGGTGGAGGAACGCCGCCGCCCTGTTGCGCTGCACGACGGGTCGATTGACAGCCCCGCAGAACCGCGACGCCTCCGCGAGCTCGGTCAGCGCCCTCCCCGACCGCCCCGACTCGAGGAGCACGACGGCGAAATTGAGGTGGTTGTCGCAGGAGGCGTAGTCGGCGAGCAGGGCCTGTTCGAAGAGCGCGACCGACTCGTCGAACCTCCCCGTCTTTCCCAGGGCGAGCGCCTTCTGCCCCCAGAGCCGCGGATCGCCCCCCGCGTCCGATTCGACGCTGTCGGCCGCGTCGACGACCCGCTCCCACCGCTCTTCCGCGATCAGCCGCATGATGCGCCGATCAGCGGCCTCGCGACGCGGATCGTCCCACTGCCCGTCGCCCGCCGGGCCCCGCGCGCCGCCTGCGCACGCGGCTATCAGAGCGGCGAGAAAGACGTGCGCGAGCGCAAGGGCCATACAGCGGTGAGTGCGGGGCGCAGCGGACATGGTTCTCCGATCCGTGGGACGGCGGAGTCGTCGATCGGATGATACGGATCGGAGGAAGGCCTTGCCAGGGATTTTTCGCGCGGACGGATCTTCCGGGGCCGCGCCACTCCGGGATCGTCATCGCCTCGCCGGGCCTTGACGGCCGCTATTTCTTCAGCCCCTTGTGGCGCCTCTCCCGCAGCTGGTACCGCAGCTTCCCCAGCCTGACGTTGATCGGGTGGTTGCGGCCGAGAAACGGCAGGACCGGCTTGCGCCTGACCCCCATGCTCGAGAGCTCGAGCGCGGTGGCGGGGTGCGTCGGATCGAGCTGGTAGGCCTTGAGCAGGTATTCGCGGGCGTTATGGCGGTCGCCCCGTTTGAGGCAGATGCGTCCGAGATTGACGAGCAGGACCGGGTCGAGATCCTGCCCGGCCGACGCGATCGCATCCCGGCAGATCTTCTCCCCCTCGGCATGCTCCCCCTGCATCGCTATGCAGAGCCCCAACGCCGAGGCGTAGCGCGGGTTGTCGGGCGCGATCTTCATCGCCTCCCTGAGCAGGTGGACTGCCTTGCCGTAGTTGTTGCGGCGTATATGCGCCTCCGCCTTCGCGTAGAGCTCGCGCGACTCGAACGTCTCCCTGACCATGATCTCGTCTGTCGTTGTCACTGTGCACCTTCCAATTGCAAAATCCGACGACATCCAGCCGGCGGTCAAAATGTAACCCGTTGTCTAAATATATCTTGCAAAATCATTTTCGGCCGCGCCGGCTCCGCACCTGTTTATGCATGAACCGTTCCCGTCGGCGCGGGCAGGGGCGCCCCGGAGGCCGTATTGACAAAAAATTGTTGGTGGGCTATACTTTACCCTACATGCGACGCATTCCTGAAGGTCTGGCTGCGTTGAGCGTGCAACAGCAAGGATGTGTGACGTGGGTGCTCGTCGGCTGACAGGCGCGCTGTGCGGCGCGCTTCTTATCTTTACAACGCCGTCCTCCCCCGCGAGATCTGGCGATTTCTCCTCGATACAGCTCGTCGGCGCCTTCGGCGGGATCACCTGCGAGCCCGACGACCCGGCAAACGAGATGGCCCCCGCCGGCCCGCACCTGTGGAGGAAACTGAAGTTCATCGACGAGCCGGGCGCCCCCGACACGATACTCTTCAAGTTCACCGCCGAGCACTCGTACATGCCGGGGCACTGGGGCTGGTCGTTCGTGCACGGCTGGGGGATAGCAGACTATGGCTGGAGCCCGCCGTCGATCGCCGCCGTCCTCTTCGATTGCGGTTACTACGAGTTCTTCTTCGACGACTCGACCTTCGAGTACCGGATCGACAGGCCCGGCGCCCGGATCGAGGGGGAGCTGCTCTCCGATCTCCCCTCGGTCCCCGACGGGGCGTCCCTCATGCTCGTCAGCGCGATCGACGGACCTGTCGCCATCTGCCCGTCGTTCAGCGGCAACCTCTTCTCGTTCGACCATCTCCCCGAGGAGGAGTTCGCCGTCACGGCATCGGCCCCGGGATACAGGGACACGACGGTGACCGGCATCATCCCCCATCCGGGGGAGCCCTACTGGATCTCTCTCCGCCTCAATCCGGTGACCGCCGTCCAGGTGACCTCGTTCTCGTGCGAGCGCACCGGAGGCGGAGTCCTGCTCGCCTGGACCGCATACTGCTGCGACAGGACCGGGTTCGACGTCTACCGCTCAGACGCGCCGGTCCTCGAATCGGCCGTGCGGCGCACCGCCGAGCCGGTCTTCGGCACGTCGAGCTTCAGCTTTTTCGACGAATGCGGCAGTCCTCAGGTCGACCGGTGGTACTGGATCGTCGAGATCGACAGCGCCGATCCGACGGTGATCGGACCGATATTCGCGGCGGGGCTGCCGGGGGTTCCGAGCTCCGCGGGGCAGAACTATCCGAATCCGTTCAATCCGGCGACGACGATTCCCTACACGGTCGGCTCCGCCTCCGGTTCGAGCGCCGTGGTCCTGGAGTTCTACGACGTGGCGGGCCGACTGCTGTCGAGGCATGATCTGGGAGTCCGGTCGGCCGGCGACCACTCGTTCGTATGGAACCCGGCCCTCGCCCCGGGTTCGATCGTTCCCTCGGGGGTGTACTGCTGCAGGGTACGGATCGGCAAGGAGACATTCACCAGGAAGATGATACTGCTCCGGTAACGGGCGGCCGCGGAGGCCGGCGGGGAGATCGCGTGGGCGCCTCGATGAGACGGAACATGATCAGGGACTCGATTGTCCCGCCGACCCGGGTCCGCCATGCCCTGGCCCGGGTCTTTTTCTGCCGCGGCCCGATGACGGCGGCAGCCGCCGTCATCGCCGCGGCATCTCTCCTTCTCTCCGGCGCGCCGCGGGCGGGGGGCGACGTCGAGCTGGCGATCGGCCTGGGGAAGCCGGGCGCCGCGCACCACGACGACGCTCCGATTCTGCCCGGCGACCAGGCGGCGATGGCCCGCTTCGACTTCGAGGGGTCGGTCCTCTACCATCCCGGCCAGCGGATCAAGGACCATGCGGTCGTCCTGGAGGACGGCGTCTTTCACGTCTTCTACATCAGCGACCTGGACCGCTCGTTCGGCCACGCGACCTCGACGGACCTGCGCCGCTGGGAGATCCACCCGCCGGTGCTCACGCGGGGGCCCGACGAATGGGATAATAGGTATATCTGGGCCCCGTGCGTCAGGCGCCTCGAGGGAACCGGCTCGTATCTGATGTACTATACCGGCGTCAACCCGTTCGCCTCGCAGAGCTGCGGTCTCGCCATCTCCACCGGAGACCTATGGAGCTGGTACAAGACCCCCAAGGAAATGATCAGACCGTTCGGCTGCGACCCGTCCTGGTGCCAGTGGGACTACTACGCATGGTCGCACTTCCGCGACCCGTTCTTCTTCGAGGACGGCGGCAAGCATTACATCACCAACACGGCGCGGGCCGGCAACGGGAACGGCGCGATCGCGCTCAGCGAGTCCGACGGGTACTACGACTGGAGCGACGCCGGCCCGCTGTACGTCCACAACAGCTCGCGTCTGCTCGAGAGCTCCCAGGTGATCAGGCACAACGGGAAGTATCACCTGTTCTTCACCGAGGAGGATGTCGGCGGGACCTCGCACATGTCCTCGGACTCGCTCCGCTCGGGGTGGGACATCAACTTCCGCATCTATATAGACTCCGGCCACGCTCCGGAGATCACCGCCCTCCCCTCGGGGGATACGATCTTCTCCCGGCATACCTCCTATCTCGACTACACGGGGGCATACGTCAACATGATCCGGTTCGACACGCTCCTCTGGTCGGACAACCGCCCCGCGATCTACCGCGAGCCGCCGCTCAGCAGCGAGTGGACCAAGCTCTGGGGGACGGCGTTCGTCCGCCAGCCGGTCTTCGGGGACGCGTACGCCTTCAGGGGCGACACGACGACCGTCGGGTTCGAGGGGAACTGGTGGATCGGCACGGCGGAGGCGTTCAACGGGCCGCTCTTCGGGTACCGGCCCGGGGCGTACCAGGGCGACGAGCCGCGCGGGGCGATCCGCTCACGCGTCTTCACCGTGACGGGCCGATCGATGAGCCTGCTCGTCGGCGGCGGGGCATGGCCCGACTCGTGCTGGGTGGCTCTGCATCTGGCCGAGGACGGCTCGATCATCCGTCGCGAGACCGGCCGCGGCGTCGAACGGATGGACCGCCGCGTCTGGGACCTCGAGCCGTATATCGGCCGGCAGGTCTACATCGAGATCGTCGACGACTGCGCCTCGGCGATGGGTCACATCAACGTCGACTCCATCAGGGAGAGCCCGTTCCCCTTCGCCGTCGAGTCGGCGGGGAACGGCCTCTCGAGCCCGGGCTTCGCCTGCGGCGATTCGCCCTCGCCGGTCCCTCCCTCCCCCGCCCCCGCGGAGGGGACAGGACCGGCACCCCCGGCCCCGGGGCGCGAGGTCGTCTGCAACCCGAACCCGTGCAATCCCTCGACCGTCATCACCTTCAGCGGCTGCACGAGCCGCGCCGCGCAGGTCGTGATCTTCTCCGTCTCGGGGCGCAGGATCTTCTCCGCCGAGGCCCCGGTCGGCGCCGACGGGACGGGGGCGTTCTTCTGGGAAGGGCGCTCGGCGGACGGCCGCGCGGTCGCCTCGGGGGTCTACGCCGCGGCGGTCTTCGACGGACCGGCGCTCGTCGGCGTCTCGAAGCTCGTCGTGCTGCGCTGACCGGTTTTTTGGCTCGCCCCGGGGCGCTCCCGAGTGATATCTTCCCCCTGTATGAAACGTCATTTTCTCATCGCGGCGGTTTTCGCCCTGCTGGTCCTGTCCGGCGAGACGGCGGGCCAGGGGATCAAGGGCCGGGAGATATTCGGCGTGCGCATCGGGGCCGTCGGGAGCTCGATGGAGCTCGACGAGGCCTTCGGGAGGGGGAGCGAGCTCGAGCTGTTCTTCGTCGAGGGGCTCACCTCGCGGTTTGGGATCGGCGCCTCCCTGTCCGGACACGACTTCGGGAAATCGAAGGATATGGGCACGAACATCGAATGGACCGGCCTGCCCGATCCGGTCGACGTGATGATCCTCTCGGCGACGGTGACGCTGTTCGGCCGGCAACCGATCACAGAGAGGTGGAGCGGCTGCGCGGAGGCCGGCGGCGGGCTCTACACGACGACCGCCTCGATCCCGATCGGCGCCTTCACCGAGGGGCGGATCACCAAGAACCAGGGCGGGATCTTCTTCGGCGCCGGGGTGTCGTACCGCCTGCTCGACAGCGGCCTCGCGGTCGACCTCGCCGGCAAGTTCCATTACGTTTTTT
The DNA here is from genome assembly GCA_028696635.1 of Candidatus Krumholzibacteriia bacterium. Classification (GTDB taxonomy): domain Bacteria; phylum Krumholzibacteriota; class Krumholzibacteriia; order Krumholzibacteriales; family Krumholzibacteriaceae; genus JAQVGR01. Next base: position 10,560 of record JAQVGR010000003.1, read on the forward strand.
CCGGCTCCGACTACCGGCAGGCGCTCTACGTCTACACCGGCGAGGAGACCGTGCACTTTTACCAGATAACGCTCGGCATGACCCTCTTCACCGGCAAGCGGTGAAGGCCGGCGCCGGCGATGCCCCGGGAGATCCAGGGAGGTTGTTCGTGGACGCGCGCGAAGAGCTCAAGGGCATCCTGATCGAGCGCTCGATCCTCAAGGGCGATTTCACGCTCGTCTCGGGGAGGAAGAGCAGCTACTACATCAACGGGAAGATGACCACCCTGCACGCGAGGGGGCTCTACCTCGCGGCCTCCCTCCTGCTCGACAGGCTCGGCCCGCTCGAGTGCGACGCTTTCGCAGGGCCGGTGATCGGCGCCGACCCGATCATCGGCGCGCTCCTCGCGCTCAGCGCCGAGCGGGGGCTCCCGCGCGGAGGCCTTCTGATACGCAAGGAGGCCAAGGGGCACGGCACCGGCAGGCTCGTCGAGGGGGACCTGCGCGAGGGGATGCGGGTCGTCGTCGTCGAGGACGTCGCCACCACGGGCGGCTCCCTGCTGCGCGCGGCCGAGGCGGTCGCCGCCGGAGGCGGGGTCGTCGCGGGGATCCACGTGCTCGTCGACCGCGAGGAGGGCGCCGCCGAAAACATCGCCGCCGCCGGCTACCCGTTCGATTCCCTGTTCAAGGTCAGCGAGCTGCTCTAGGCAGCCTCACCTGGCGGACTGCGCGGGAGGGGGCAGGACGGTGTCCTCGGGCAGGACCGCGAAGATCCCGTCGGGCAGCTCCGCGCCGAGCTCGATCGTCGGGATCAGGTACTCGTAGTACTGCCTCCCGCGGAAGCGGGCGGCGAAGCGGTTCGGGAACCAGATGCCGTCGACCTTCCGGTAATCGCCGTACGTCTCCTCGAACCGGAACGACGAATCGGCCGCGCTCTCGAGGATCATCCCGCGAAGCAGCCAGCTCTCACCGTCGACGACGAGGGTCAGCAGATCCTCATCGTGCTCGAAGCGGATCCGCCAGGCCCCATCCTCCCCTCTCTCCTCGATCAGCCGTCCCTCGAGCCCCGAGGCGGGAAGCCACCGGAGCACCAGGGGGAAGCGGTATTCGAGCAGCTCGACCTCCCAGGAAGGCACCGGGGCGTACCCGGCGCTGTACGTCCACCGGGTCCGCGCCGTGTCGCCGACGGCGAGGACCTGCATGTCGACCGGCATCCCTTCCCGGATCTGCCAGGTCTTCATCTTGTACAGCGACCCCTTCTGATAGACGTCGAACGGGTGGCTCACCGCAACGTGGCCGACGGGGAGCTGCTTCATGAACCCCTTGCCCGTGTAACTGGTCAGCAGGGGCAGGTTCCCGGGGCATCCGTACGCGGCGAGCATGCGGTCAACGACATCGTCCGGACCCTCGACGCCGGTCGAGCACGAGGCGATGGCGAATCCCAAGAGGGCAACCGCCGCGGCGGCGGCTCCCCCGCGGGACGGGCGAAAACGGGTCACGGTCTCTCCCTTCTGCGGCCTTGCGGCCCCCGCGCTATCCGATCCGCTGCCTGACGAGCTCCTTCTTCAGCTCGCCGATCGCGCGGGTCGGGTTGAGATCCTTCGGGCACGCCTCGACGCAGTTGAAGATCGTGTGGCACCGCCACAGGCCGTGCTTGTCGTCGAGCGCCTCGAGGTGCTCCCGCGAGCCCTCGTCGCGCGAATCGGCCACGAACCGGTACGCCTTGAGGAAGGCGTGCGGGCCGATGTACTCCTTGTCGGCCCAGAACGAGGGGCAGGACGAGGTGCAGGCGCCGCAGAGGATGCACTCGTACAGGCCGTCGAGCCTGGCGCGCTCCTCGGGGCTCTGCAGCCGCTCCTGGTCGCTCGGCGGCGGGGTCTTCGTGATCAGGTACGGCCTGACCGCGAGCAGCCCCCGCACGAGCGGGTCGAGCGAGACGACCAGGTCCTTGATGTCGGGGTATCCGCGCATCGGCTCGACCGTCACGTTCGGGGACTTCAGCGCCAGCACCTGCGTCTCGCAGGCGAGCCGGTTGACGCCTTTGATCGTCATCGCGCACGAGCCGCAGATCCCGCTCCGGCACGAGCGGCGGAAGGTCAGCGAGCCGTCCTGCTCCCACTTGATCTGGTTGAGCGCGTCGAGCACCGTGCACCCCTTGCAGACATCGAGGGCGTACTCCTGCACGTAGTGCCCCCGGCGCTCGTCGTCGGGATTGTACCGATTGATCCTGAAGGTGATCATCGCCATCTCGGGGCCTCCTTAGTACGTGCGCGTCTTCGGCTGGAAGCGGGTGATCGTGACCGGTTTGTAGTCGAACTCGACCTTCTCCCCGCGCTTCCATGCGAGCGTGTGCCTGAGCCACTTCTCGTCGTCGCGATCGGGGAAATCGGTGCGGCTGTGGGCGCCGCGGCTCTCCTGCCGCTTCAGGGCGCCGGCGACGATCAATTCGACGAAATCGAACATGTGCCCGAGCTCGATCGCCTCGAGCAGGTCGTAGTTGAACTTCTCGCTGCGGTCGTCGATCTTGATGTTCCGGAATCGCTTCTCCAACCCGCGCAGCTCGCCGGCGAGCTTCTCGAGCTTGCCCCCGTCGCGGAAGATCCCGCACCCGGCGCTCATCTTGTCCTTCAATTCGGTGCGGATCGCGCCGACGGACTCGCTCCCCCCGGCCGAGAGCACGCGCTCGACCTCGGCGATCGCCGCGTCTGCCGCGTCGGACGGCAGCTCGGGGAAGTCGCGCGTCTCGCGCAGGAACCTCACGATCGCCTTGCCCGCCCGGCGCCCGAACAACGAGGCCTCGAGCAGCGAGTTGGTCCCGAGGCGGTTGCCCCCGTGCACGCTCACGCAGGCGCACTCGCCGGCGGCGTAGAACCCGGCGACCGGCTTGCTCTTCCCGTCGATCAGGACGCGGCAGTCGATATCGACGGGGATCCCGCCCATCGAGTAGTGCGCCGTCGGCTGTATCGGGATCGGCTCCTTGATGCAGTCGACATGGAGGAACTTCCAGGCGAGCTCGTGGATCTGCGGGAGCAGCTTCATGATCTTGTCCGCGCCGAGGTGCCGCAGGTCGCAGTGGACGTACGGGCCGCCGCCGATCCCGCGCCCCTCGTTGATCTCGGTCTGTATCGAGCGCGAGACGAGGTCGCGCGGGGCGAGCTCCATCTTCTGCGGGGCGTAGCGCTCCATGAACCGCTCGCCCTTGTCGTTGGTCAGGTAGCCGCCCTCACCCCTGGCCGCCTCGCTGACGAGGATCCCCGACTGGTAGAGCCCCGTCGGGTGGAACTGGACGAACTCCATGTCCTCCAGCGGCAGGCCGGCGCGCAGGGAGAGGCTGAGGCCGTCGCCCGAGTTGGCCAGCGCGTTCGAGGTTATCCGGTAGACCTGCCCGTACCCTCCCGTGCCGAACAGCACGGCCTTGGCGTGGAAGACGTGGACGCCTCCCCCGATCACGTCCCACGCGACGAGCCCGCGGCAGACCCCGTCGCGCACGATCAGCGAGAGGGCGAAGAACTCGGGGTAGAACCGCACGCGGTTGTGCACGCAGACCTCGTAGAGGGTGTGCAGGAGCGCGTGCCCCGTCCGGTCGGCCGCGTAGCAGGCCCGCAGGATCGGACCTCCCTTGCCGAAGTCCTTCGTGTGGCCGCCGAACTTGCGCTGCGCGATGCGCCCCTCGCGGGTCCGCGAGAACGGGCAGCCCATGTGCTCGAACTCGCGCACCACCACCGGCGCCTCCTTCACCATGATCTCGATGGCATCCTGGTCGCCGAGGTAGTCGCTCCCCTTGACCGTGTCGAACATATGCCATTCCCAGTGATCCTCTTCCTCGTTGGCGAGGGACGCCGCGATCCCTCCCTGGGCTCCGCCGCTGTGAGAGCGCGTGGGGAAGACCTTGCTCAGGACCGCCACGTCGAATTCGGCGGACGCCTCGACGGCGGCTCGCATCCCGGCCAGGCCCGCCCCCACGATCACCACGTCGTGCCGGTGCACGCTGTGCACGGGCACGCCCTTGACGTCGTGGATCGATTCGGGATCGAAATTCGTCATCTCCGGTCAACCTCCGTACTGGAACGATATCATCGTCAGGGACCCGTAGACCACGAAGACGAGTGCGATGACGGCGATGACGCCCCAGATCAGTATCCGCGCCCATCCTGCGTGCACATAGTCGTCGAGGATGACCCAGAGGCCGTAGAGGCCGTGCGCGAGGGCCACCGCGAGGAACGAGATGTTGATCGTCTTCCAGAGCGGCGTGGACACCCGCTCGGCGATCACGTCGAAGGTGATCTCCTCCTTCGTCAGCACGTGCAGAACCAGCACGTGGATAAAGAGGATGACGGCGAGGTAGAGCCCGCTGATGCGGTGCAGCAGCCACCAGAGGGCGCCTCCCGATCGTACCGTGTCGTTGTACTGCATGGCGTCCTCCCTCCTAACCGAGCCCGGGGAACATCCGCGATATCATCGACGCCGCGGCGACCCCCCAGCATACGAGCCACACGACCACGGTGGCGGCGAAGAGCTGCTTCTGCCGCTCGACCCATACCCCCGTGTCGATCAGGGTGATCCGAAGACCGTTGAACATGTGGAAGAAGATCACACCGACCAGTCCGATCTCGAGCGCCTTGAACATCGGCGTGCCGAAGGCGTGCATGATCCCGTCGAACGATCTCTCCCCGCCCGACAGGTGGCCGATCACCCAGATGTGCAGGAGCAGGTAGAAGATCAGGCCGAGGCCGGACAGGCGGTGGAGGATCCAGGCAAACGTGCCCGCGTGGATGCGGTAACGCTTGATCACCCTCATCGGGCTCCTCCCGGGTTAAAGACAGTCGCGGGTCCCGCCGCACCGGACCGCGGAACCCTCGGGAAACGCGTCAATGGCCGCCCTGGGGACGGTACGAGGAAGGTAGCATACGGGCGGGGGGGTGTCAACAGCGGCCGGAAAAAGCGCGCAGCGCAGTTTTATCGCGCCAACTCGTACTCGATCCTGGCGATACGGCCGCGCCAGTACGGCCGGTACCCCTCGGGGAAGATCCATCCGACCTCCCCGCGGGTCGGGACCAGGATCCCTTCGCGACGCTCACAGTCGGTCCAGCGCCCCTCCCAGGGGAGCTGCTCGACCGTGCCGTCCAAGTTCGCGTACCCGCGCGACTCGGCGCGGACCGACTCGATCAGCCCGTCGGCGCCGAATCGGAACCGCATCGTCAGTTCGATGTCGCCGTCGCGCATCGTCGCGTCGGCGGTCGAGTCGTCGACCGCCGTCCAGCGGACGCCTCGCCCCGGCAGCAGCGCGGTCGGGTACCAGGCCGCCTCGGCGAACCAGCGCATCAGCTCGCCGCGCGCGAGCTCGCGGTCGCGCTCCATATCCATCACGGGGATCAGTCCCGCGACCTTCGCGAAGAGGATCCCTTCCCCCGCGATATACGCATCGCGCACGTGGACCTTCAGGCCGGGGAACATCGCGATCCGCGCGTCCCAGTCGAAGCCGGGGCGATGGGCGATGACACGCTGCGTCGAGATGAACGGCTTCCATTGCTCCCCGCTGTCGCTCATGTTGAAGGTCCCCTCGTGCTCGACGTACGCAGCGGCGATCATCGGCTGACCCTCGGTCAGGACGGCGCGAAAGAACCGCCGGACGGGGACGGGAAGGGTGTCGGTTTCGGTTGGATCGTAGCCGGCTGACTCTATCGGTAGGCGCGCCGCCTCGAGCCGTGCGCGCATCGCACGGGTCCCCGACCGCCAGCTGCGCGAGCCGTACAGCAGCGCGGCGGCAACAGCCGCCGCGAGGATCACGGCGATCAAAAGGACTATTCGTGCCGTCATCGATTCACCTCGGCGACTCTCTCGGCCCCGGTCGCGCGGATCATCTCGATCGGATGCGCGTACGAGCGCTTCAGCACGACGATCATCAGCAAGCCGCTCGCCATGAGGACAAGACTGACGATCCGTCTCATGCGTTTCTCCTTTTCCGTCCGCCTATTCGAGCTGCGGCCACCCCTTGTTCTCCCTGCCGATCTGGAGGACGCCGAAGAGGATGACGATGCCGGCGAGCCCGAAGACGATCTGCATGATATCCGCCCCGACGGCGATGTTGACACCATCCCGGCGACCGTCGTTACGACGAACCCGTAGAACCCCCACTTCTTCCACCGTGCCAGCGCGACCGCGCAGACGACGTTCACGATCCCCAGCGCGGCGTAGACGGGGAAGGTCCAGCCGGGCGCCCCGGGCGCCGCGTCCATGATCAGGTTTTTTGCGAAGAGGTACACCAGCGCCGACAGGGAGTTCGCCACTATCATCAGTATCAGCCACGCGGTGAGGCACCCGTGCCGCTGCTTCGGTCCGTCCATCGAGCCCTCCTTCTCCGGGGATCGGTGCGCTGCGATCGATCGCTTCCGGATAGAAGCGTACCGGTTGCCGGACCGGAGCGTCAAGGATGGATACCGAAGATGGTCGCCGGCGGCCGTCACCCGCCCCGCCGCCCGATCCCCCGCGCGAGCGCCTGGCGGAGCTTGATTCACCTCTGTTCAATTATCCATATTCAGGATCCCCTCGTACTCTCTTAAGTCGGGGCTTTAATGAGGGGTACCGGGGATCATACGGCAGGAGGGGCTAGGACCTACGAGGTATTTATCTGAGAATGATCATCTTCCGTGTCAGCACCCGTTTCCCCGCCCGCAGGGAATAGAAGTACACGCCGCCGGCGACCGCGCGGCCCGCCGCATCGAGACCGTTCCATGCAATCGTATGCAGGCCGGATTCATGCATGCCATTCGCAAGTCGTACGATATGCCGCCCCCCCACATCGTAGACATCCAAAGATACGGGAATCCTTTCGGGGAGGTAGTACTCGATCGTCGTCGACGGATTGAAAGGATTGGGCCTGTTCTGGTACAACGTCAGGGGCAGGGCGGGCACGCCGAGCAGGCCCGTCTCGAACAGGATATGGCTCTGCTGTCCCTCCTCGTATACCACCCGATAGCGGTACTCCGCCCCCGGCTCGCAGGACTCATCGAGGTATTCATACTGCAGAATACCGGGAATTACGGAGAACCTTGATGCCTCCGCGAAGGTCTCGACGCCGGACGGTTGCCGGAAGATGCTGAAGATGCCGTCCGCTGATGCGCCGCTGATCGTCCACTCGAGCAGTATCCGCCCCTCCTCAAGACGGATGTGATGCTCCTGCAGGAAAGTCGGTACGGGGACCTCTCCGTCGATCATTATGCGCTTGGCATAGATCCAGTAGTTGTATCCATCTCGCCTCTCCACCCAGGAAATGAGCCCTCCCCCGATCCCGTCAGTCACCATCAACGGTCCTCCCATGTCCTTCCATTCATCTTGAAGATAGACATTCACTCCTTCGGGAGTCCACAGGCGATCGCCGTCCGCATTCAGCCGCTGGGCGAAGATGCCTTGTGTACTTCTATCATCGAACCATGCGATAACAACACCGCCTTCGCCGTCCACAACGGTTCTCGGTGATCCATGAGTAGAGGGATAATCGCAGACGGAAAGGCCGTTCTCCACCCATTGGGCAGTCCCGAGCGAATCGAGCTTCTGTGTAAACACACCCCCTGTGCTTGGCCTGACATCGAACCAGACGATCAAAATGTTGTCCCGGTCGATGACGGTAGCACTGCCATCAGAGCACCACCAGTCGGGCGAGACGCACACACCCACCCCCGCCGGATCCCAGGCGATCGCCCCGTCCGCCCTGACCCTCTGCGCATACAGGTCATGCCGGGAGCTCATCTCTTCCCCCTCCACCAGCCACACAAAGACCGCCCCTCCCGTCCCGTCGGGCGCCAGAGAGCAGTCCCCCTCCTCGTTGTCCGTCATGTTCGTCGTCAACTTCACCACGTTCTCCGTCCACAGGGAATTCCCGTGCCCGTCTATCCGCTGCGCATAGACGTAGTGGTACACATACCTCCTGTCCCTCCAGACGACAATCGCTCCTCCACTGCCGTCGGGCGCAGGCACCGGCAAGCCGTAGCTATATTCGAGCTCGGTGACGCCGCTCGCACAGAACTTCACACCCCCGTCGGCCCACAGACCGACCCCGCTGGAATCTACCCTCTGTGCATAGAAATCCACATATCCGTCACGGTGATCCCGCCAGACAATGATCGCCCCTCCCTCGCTGTCCGGAACGATGGCAGGATCGAGCTGATCCCCCGCGGCCGTGCAGACCTGTATGCCGTCGGCGAGCCATGCCGGGGTCCCGTCGTGCCGTATCCTCTGCGCGTAGATGTCGTACGCCCCGCTCCTTCCGTCCTGCCAGACGACGATCCCACCCCCCTTCCCGTCGGATCTGACTATCGCATAGTACTGGTTCCCCGGCGCTCCGCAGACCTCGGCCCCCGCGGAGTCCCAGAGAACGCAACCGTCCCCGTCGATCCGCTGGGCGTATATGTCGATATTGGAGTCCCCGTGCCGGTAGTCCATCCACGAGAACAGCGCACCGCCCATGCTGTCTGAAGACATGACGTGAAACCTCTGGTTGCCCGTATGCTCGCAGATCACCGTCCCGCTCTCGAGCCATTGGGCTGAGGAGAGTCCGGAAATGACAATGACAAGTAACAGCGCGTAGCCTACGGCAGCGGAGATTCTCACGGAGTATCACTCCCTTTGCATTTTCTCTTGCCCGACAGAGTATAGTATTTCCAGGCGCACATCGACCTGCGACACATCGCATTCGACCCGCTGCGCATCCAGGTCGCCATCCGACAGCTTGACGATTATTCCCCTGTTCTCCAGCGTTCCCGACGTCCAATCCCTCACGATATCCGTGACGTCTATCGAGAGATCCCTGCTGCCCGATGCGCTCTTGAGCGCGTACCGGCTCGTCCTGTCGCCTGCTGCATAATCGCCTCCGGGCATCGACCAGGGGGCGTCCCAGGCCACATCGACACCAGACCTCCAGTCCGAGGTGACCGGATACGCCTCTATCGTCCCGGCCGCGGCTCCGTCGATGCTCGCCCGTACGTTCAGCGTCGCGAAATCGATGAACGCCTCCGGCGACATCAGCTCATCGGGGAGCTCGAAGAACACGAGCGTCCTCCGGTCTTTGGCATTCTCCGGATCGACGAGGACCTGCCGGGTCTGGGCCGTAAGAGAAAGCTTCGCCGCCGCCGAGTCGTTGACGAGTCCTGTCACGAGAGTCAGCGCAATCAATGCTATCGATACGGTCTTCATGTCGCCCCTCCGTTATCCTCAATACACGACTATCTTTCTGGCTATCTTCTCCTGGCCGAGCGTGAGCCGGCAGAAGTAGATAGCCGGCGCCACCGTGCCTCCCCGGCTGTTTCTCCCGTCCCATGAGACGGTGTAGTGCCCGGCCCGCTGGACATCGTCCACCAGGGTCGCGACCCTCCTGCCAGCGACATCGTACACGGCCAGATAGACCTTCCTGTTACCCGAGGGAATGAAATACCTGATCGTCGTCGAACCGGACAGGTGGAAGGGGTTCGGATAGTTCTGGGAGAGGCTGATCGAGCTCGTCCGATCTACGGCGCTGCGCTGCAGATACAGCACCGGATCGCTCGTCAGATACGGAGTGTAATCGACGTCTCCCTGGAACTTCGCCGGATTCGGGGATTCGCCCGATCCGGTCCCCCACCAGTTGTTCTCGGCCCAGATCGAGTACGACGGGGACGTGTAGACATACCATTGCTGATTGTAGATCGAGTTGTAGCCGCCCATCATCAGAAGGCCCAGCATCGGCTCGGCGCTGTACTCTATCTTGATCCCGACCAGATTCTGCTCGATCTTGCAGTGCCCGACCACGGGATCGCAGTCGGAGCCGCTGCAGAGGATCCCGTACAGGTCGTTCTTCCATATCTTCGTATTCTCGAGATCGCCCGAGGACCCCGAGAAATAGACGCCGTTCTGTTCGTTGC
>JAQVGR010000199.1 GCA_028696635.1 Candidatus Krumholzibacteriia bacterium
GGCCGGAGACCGGTACGAGACGATGCCGTCGCTCGCCGTGAACGGGATCGGATCGCTCCTCGCCTGCTTCTTCGGCTCGTGCTTTCCCACGACGATCTACATCGGCCACCCCGGGTGGAAGGGGCTCGGCGCGCGGGCGGGGTACTCGGTCCTCAACGGGATCTTCTTCGTCGCCGTTACCCTGCTGGGCGCCGTGAGGCTGATCAACACGATCGTGCCGATGGAGGCGGGGATCGCGATCGTCATGTGGATCGGGATCATCATCTCGGCGCAGGCCTTCCAGGCGACCCCGCCGCGCCACGCCCCCGCGGTGGTCGTCGGGCTCTTCCCCGCCTTCGCCGCCTGGGGGGTCAACCTGATCAAGCTCGGGTTCCAGGGGGCCGGCACGACGCTCGCCGCCGAGGCGGCCAGGGGAGTGCCGGTCGGAGGCTTCTACGGGATGCTGGCGCTCGATCGGGGATTCATCTTCACCTCGATGATCCTCGCCGCGGTCAGCGCCTTCCTCATAGACCGGGAGTTCCTCAAGTCGGCGCTCTGGTCGCTGGCCGCCGCCGCGCTCGCCTTCTTCGGCGTGATACACGCCTTCGAGTTCTCCGGGAACGAGACGGCGAGCGTGATCGGCTGGAACGCCGGGGGGCCGTTCGCCTTCGGGTATCTCCTCTTCGCCGTCCTGTTCATGATCTTCCATCTCTGGGACCGCAGCGCTCGCGCGCGCACGGGGCGCGGGCTCGAAACGCAGGAGCATTGACGGCGTGAGCGACACCCTCGACCTTCTCGGCATCTCCGCCCGGATCGACGGATTCTTCTGGGGCTGGATCATGATCGTCCTGTGCCTCGCGGCTGGGGTTTTCTTCTCGGTCGCGATGCGGTTCCCGCAGCTGCGCCTGATCCGGGACATGGTCGGCCAGCTCCTCGGCGGGAAGAGCTCGGCCAGGGGAGTCTCCTCGTTCCAGGGGTTCGCGATGGCCCTGGGCGGCCGGGTCGGGACGGGGAACATCACCGGCGTGGCGAGCGCGATCTACTTCGGCGGCCCCGGCGCCGTCTTCTGGATGTGGGCGATCGCCTTCCTCGGAGCGGGCTCGGCCTATATAGAGTCGGCGCTGGCCCAGGTCTGGAAGGAGGAGATACACGGCGAGTACCGCGGCGGCCCTGCGTACTACATCGAGCAGGGACTCAGGAGCCCCCGCCTCGGGGCGGCCTTCGCTCTGCTCACGATCCTCTCGTGCGGCGTGCTCCTGCCGGGTATCCAGTCGAACTCTTTCGCCGTGGCTGCCCGGGGAGCCTTCGGGGTCTCGCCGGTCTACATGGCCGCTCTCTACGTGATCCTGCTCGGATACATCATATTCGGCGGGGGGAAGCGGATCGCCCGGGCGGCGGAGATGATCGTGCCGTTCATGGCTGCGGGGTATATCGTCCTCGCCATCGTCATCCTGGTCGTCAACGCGCAGAAGATCCCCTCGATCTTATCGCTGATATTCGGCAGCGCGTTCAACATGAACGCCCTCTACGGCGCCGTCTTCGGGCAGGCGGTCAGCTACGGCGTCAAGCGGGGCGTCTTCTCCAACGAGGCGGGGCAGGGGACGGGAGCGCAGGCGGCCGGCGCGGCGGAGGTCTCGCACCCCGCCAAGCAGGGGCTCGTGCAGGCCTTCTCGGTCTATGTCGATACGCTGTTCATCTGCACGGCGACGGCGGTCATGATCCTCGCCACCGACTCGTTCAATGTCGCGCTTCCCGCCGGCGGGATGCTCGTGGAGAACCTGCCGGGGGTGGCGAGCGGGAACTTCACGCAGACCGCCGTCAACACGATCGGCACGGGATTCGGCGGGATATTCGTGGCGATCGCGCTCTTCTTCTTCACCCTGACCACCATGCTCGCCTACGCCTTCTACGTCGACTCGAACGTCGGGTACCTGTTCCGGAGCAACAGCGAGGGGAGGGGGTACCGGGCGACGCTGAACGCCTCGCGCGTGGCGATCATCTTCATGGTCTTCATCAGCACGGTCATGTCGGCCGACGTGGTCTGGAACTTCGGCTCGGCGGGGGTGGGGATGATGGCGTGGTTCAACGTGATCGCGATCCTGCTCCTCGCGCGCCCGGGGATTGCGACCCTGCGCGACTACGAGGCACAGAAGCGGCTCGGGCTCGACCCGGTCTTCGTCCCCGAGCGCTGCGGGATCCGGGGGGCCGGGCTCTGGCACGAGATCGCCCGGCGCGGCTATCCGGAGCAGCTGGAAAGGCTGCGCGGCAGCGGGGACTCCGGCTGCGCGGGGGAGGAGTAACCGCCCGCATCGCGCCTCCACATCCTCCGAGCCGATTCATCTGCCGCCGGCCATCCGGCTCATGCGCTCGGCGGCGGATACCGGCAGCCCCGCCGCGTCGACGACCTTCACCGATCCCCGTATCGTCCGTGTCTCCCACTGAACGGCTCCCGGGAATTCCTCCCGGCAACCATACAGGCGCGGGACCGGGAGGAATCCCTCCCGGAATATCCGGTACAGGCCCTCCGCGGAGTACGGCCGGGGGATCGACGACTCGACGGCCGCCAGAACGGTGCGGGCCTCGGCGAGCAGCTCCGCGGTGCGCGCCTCGGTCTCGGCGTGATCGCTCATGTCGGCCACCTGTCCCGCCGCCCGCAGCCGGCGGTACTCGGCAAGGGCCCGGCTCGTGATCCGGATGCTCTCGTTGATGACCCGCGGATCGGCGAGATGGGAGGCCTCCGAATACCCGACCACGTGCACGATCGGCGGACTGGACGGATTGCGGGGCTCGATGTCGTCCATCAGCGCGGTCACCGCCGCCAGCTGCGCGCGGGCCCTGTCGAGATCGGTCGAGAAGAAGTCCAGGCCGCCTCGAGGCTGCAGGATGACGCCGAACCGCCGGTCCTCGAGCTCGCGCACCAGGCGCAGCATCGCGCGCGACTTGGCCAGGTCCTGGATCCCCCAGGTGGAGCGGGGGGTGTTGAGCATGATCTGGAGGATGAGCCACCGCACCCCGGCTGCCTTGGCCGCCCGCGCCGCCAGGACGGCCGAGACGACGCAGGTCGCGTCGTCGGCTCCGCGGAAGGCGAAGTGGTGGGGGACGTTGGGCTCGACCGGCTTGCCGGTGGAGGCGGCGAATGCCATGGTCTCGAGATGCTGGCGCAGGTTCTCGCGCACGCTGTTCGGTCCCCGTCCGTCTGTCAGGCAGAACCACCATAGCGAGAGGGCGTGCCAGGCGATGCTGATCGTCTCCTCGTACATGCGCGCCAGGCCGTGCACGTCCCGTGTGCCGGCGTAGGCGCGGACCAGCATCGGTCTCGGGCAGTCCCAGGCGGCGGCGAACTCGGCGGGAGTCCCCAGCGGCACTCCCCCGCCGTTCGGCAGGCCGTCCCAGTCTCGCCCGAACTCGGACTGCGTCAGCTGTGAGGTCCCTATCGAGAGGATGTCGAGAAAGCCGGCGGCGGCCAGCTCCCGCGCCCATTGCAGGAAGAGATTGACCGCCTCGCCGCGGTCGGGGAGGTACGGCCCCACAGGCGCGCGGTAGAGAGGCCCCAGGCCTTTCCCGACGCTGTGGCGCACGCGGGCGATCACCGTGTCGGAGCGCGTCCCGTATCCGGGATAGCCGCCGCGGTCGCGGGGGCGCTCGCCCAGGTACCCGCCGTCCCCGACGATGCGCCGGCCGAAGGCGAGGAGCGACTGGTCGTAGGCGATCCCCTCCGAGGCGGCCCGGGGGAGGGCGGCGGGATCGATGCCGAGGATGCGGAGGGTCTCCGGCGGGGTTTCGTCCCCCTGGAAGACGGCGGTGATTTCGGGAGATCGGGCGCGCACCAGGCGGCAGGTCTCGGGGAGGCCTGCGAAGAAGATCCCGCGGATCCCGCCGCCGCTTTCGCCGAGCAGATGCCGTCTCTTCAGGAAGGCGACGAGGGCCTCGACCATCGCCGCCCCGTCCCCCGGCGAGAGACGGTAGCTCAGCCCGAGGACGGTTATCCCGTTGCGGGCCAGCCAGTCCTCCAGCACACGGCCGGAGGATTCGTCAAGCGGCCGGCCGGCCGCCTCGCAGACCGCCGCGTCGGCGGCGACCGCGCGGAATCCGCACTCGCGCACCAGTTGCGCGACCGAATCGAGTCCCAGCGTGTGCGCGTCGACGGCGGGTCGCAGCAGGCCGAGGTTGTCCGTCTTCGTCATCCGGAAGGTCATCGCTCGGTCCCCCGGGATCCCGGCGGGGGTCATTCCGCCGATTCGTTCGGAGCGGGTTCGGAATCGGGCGAGGCGGGTATGTCGGCGCCGGCGACGAGGAACTGGATCTCCTTGACCGACATGCCGCTGATGCCGAGACGCTCCACGGTCCGCCCCTCTTTCCAGTAATCGATCCCGTGCATGACCGAGGCGATGTGGATGATCGCGCGGATCGTTGGAGTCGGGACGCCGAGCATCTCGCCGATCGAGGCGATCGGGACCAGACCCGCCGGCACGTCCTCGGTTATGTAGCGGTGATCGACGATCCCCGGTGCCCGGATTCCCCGGTACCCCTGGTTCGCGCGCATCGCGTCGAGGAGGGTCCTGCCGGCGGAGTCGTACGCCAGATAGAGCCATTGCCGCGCCGTGTTGACGCGCACGCCGAGGGCCTCGGCCACGCTGACGCGCTCCCCGTCGACCGCCTCGAGGACGCCGGCGATC
>JAQVGR010000200.1 GCA_028696635.1 Candidatus Krumholzibacteriia bacterium
CGGGAGCCGCCGATCGTGAACCGGTTCCCGTAGCGCGCGCTCTCGCGCTCAAGTACCTGCTCGAGCGCAAGACGCTCTTCGTCGATCCCGAAGAGCTGATCGTCGGGGAACGCGGTCCCGCGCCGAAGGCGACGCCGACATATCCGGAGATCTGCTGCCATACCCTCGGCGATTTCGAACAGCTGCATTCGCGCGAGAAAATCCCCTTTTTCGTGTCTGAAGAGGCGCGCCGCATTCAGGAGGAGGAGATAATCCCTTTCTGGAGGGGGCGTTCGCTGCGCGACCGGATCTTCAGAGAGGTCGACGATGAATGGAAGGCCGCGTACGAGGCGGGGATGTTCACCGAGTTTCTGGAGCAGCGCGCGCCCGGGCATACCGTTCTCGACGACAAGATATACCGAATGGGGATGAACGAGTTCAGGGAGCGGATCAAGAGGAGCATAGAGTCGCTCGACCGGTACCAGGACCCCGGTTTTCTCGAGAAGCGCCACCAGCTCAGAGCCATGGATATCGCCGCAGGGGCCCTGGTCGCATTCTCGCATCGCTATGCCGCTCTCCTCGAGAAGCTCTCGGAGGCGGAGACCGACCGTGTGCGCGCCGGGGAGCTTTCGCGGATGTCGGCGATCTGCCGGAACGTCCCCGCCCGGATGGCGGGTAGCTTCCACGAGGCTCTTCAGTATTACTGGTTCGTGCATCTCGGGGTCATCACCGAGCTCAACACATGGGATTCGTTCAACCCGGGGCGCCTCGACAGGCACCTGCTGCCGTTCTACCGCGCGGGACTGAAAGACGGGAGCCTGACACCCGAGCTGGCCCGCGAGCTCCTGCAGTCGTTCTGGATCAAGTTCAACAACCAGCCGGCGCCTCCGAAGGTAGGGGTGACGGCGGCGGAGAGCGGAACCTACACGGATTTCTGCCTGATCAACCTCGGGGGGGTGAACGAGCGGGGAGAGGACGCCGTAAACGAGATGACGTTTCTGATCCTCGACGTGATCGAGGAGATGCGCCTGTTGCAGCCGAGCTCGATGGTTCAGATAAGCCGCAAGAATCCAGACGAGTACCTCAAGCGGGCGCTCCGCATCGTCCGGACTGGATTCGGGCAGCCTTCGCTGTTCAACACGGAGGCGATCATACAGGAGATGGTGCGGATGGGGAAGACGATGGCGGACGCGCGTAACGGCGGCGCGAGCGGATGCGTCGAGACCGGGGCGTTCGGGAAGGAGGCGTACATACTCACCGGGTACTTCAATCTTCCCAAGGTGCTCGAGATCGCGCTCGCCGACGGCGTCGATCCGGCGACCGGCCGGCGAATAGGCCCCGAGACGGGGGAGCCCCGCGGGTTCCGGTCGTTCGACGAGCTCTACCGGGCGTTCGAGAGGCAGTTGAAGCATTGTATTGACGTCAAGATACGGGGGAACAGGATCATCGAGCGTCTCTGGGCGAACTACCTGCCGGCGCCGCTGATGTCGTTGCTCATCGACGACTGCATCGGCAGGGGAATCGACTACAATTGCGGCGGGGCGAGGTACAACACATCGTATATACAGGGGGTCGGGCTCGGCACGGTGACGGACTCCCTCTCGGCGATCGATTATAACGTATTCCGACACGGGAAGATCTCCATGGAAGAGCTCCTCGACGCGCTCAGGGTGAATTTCGAGGGAGCTGATGGCCTGCGCGCCGCGCTCCTCGACGGGACGCCGAAATACGGGAACGACGAGGAATATCCCGACTCGTTCGCCTCGATGGTATTCGAGTCGTTCTTCGCAGCGGTCGACGGGCGTCCCAACACGAGGGGGGGCGAGCACCGCATCAACCTCCTCCCGACGACCTGCCACGTCTATTTCGGTAGCGTCACCGGGGCCACGCCGGACGGCAGAGGCGCGGGCGATCCCTTCTCGGAGGGCATCTCCCCCGTGCAGGGCGCTGATCGCAAAGGGCCTACCGCGGTCCTGCGGTCCGCCTCCCGGATCGATCATCTGCGAACGGGCGGGACGCTGCTCAACCAGAAGTTCAGCCCGCACATCCTCGCCGACGAGGAGGGAATCGCCAAGCTGGCTCATCTCGTTAGGTCGTACTTCACGATGGACGGGCATCACATACAGTTCAACGTCGTCTCGGCGGACACCCTGCGGAAGGCGCAGGCCGATCCGCGGCGGTACCGGGACCTTATCGTCCGCGTGGCGGGATACAGCGACTACTTCGTCGATCTCGGCACCGATCTTCAGGACGAGATCATACGACGCACCGAGCACGGAGCGCTCTGAGGGCGCCGGACTCGCGCTTGCACAGCGTCCCGATCCGGTGTAGAATTACGGCGTCAGGGGAGCGTTCCGATCCTTGCAGCCACAAAGAGACGCCGGATGACGCAGACAACTCCCGTCATGCGCCCCAGATCGGCCGGAGCGTTCCGCACCGGAGCGCTGCTGTTCTGCCTTGCGCTCGCCGTGCGCCTCGTCTTCATCGCGCAGTACTCCTCGAATCCGTCGTTCGAAGTCCCCGTCGTAGATTCGGCCACCTACGACGAAGCTGCGCGGGCGCTGGCTCTGGAGGGGAGGGCGACGCCGCATCTCTTCTGGCACGGAGCTCTGTATCCTCTGCTGCTCGCCGGCGTCTATCTCGTCACGGGCGGATCGATACTCGCCGCCCGGCTGGCTCAGGCTTTGCTCGGAGCAGGCACGGCCGTCCTGTCCTGGCGCATCGGAAGGCGGGTCTTCGGCGAGGCGGCGGGCAGGCTCGCCGGAGCGATTACGGCCCTGTACGCGCCGTTGTTCTTCTTCGAGACGGAGCTGCTCGCGACCGGCGCCGCGGCCTTCCTTGCGGCGGCATCGATCCTCGCCGCGCTCGAAATTGACGAGAGGCCGGCTCCGGCAGTCTGCATCGGATATGGCCTGCTGGCGGGTCTTTCCGTTCTTGCCAGGGCGACTTTCATACCCGTTGTCGCGGCGACGCTGCTCTGGCTCGCATTTCATCCCGGGGGACGGGAGCGGACCCGGAAGGGGAATGTCCTGCGCGCGGGGCTCGCTGCTGCCTCCGTCGCCGCGGTGCTGATCCCCGTCGCCGTGCTCTCCCACCGCGTCACCGGACTCGCGAGCCCGCTCCCGCGCTCCGGATCGATCAACCTCTTCATCGGTAACAATCCCGACACGGACCGCACCCTGATGATCCGACCCGGAGCACAGTGGCGCGAGCTGCTGCGCGCGCCGCTTCAGGACGGGTGCGGTGATGAGGCCTGCTTCAGGAACTACTTCTACGACAGAGTAGGCGAATACGTGTCCACCCGTCCCGCGTCTTTCGCGGCAGGTCTGGCGGTAAAGGCTTCCCAGATGCTGAGCACCCGCGAGCTGCCCCGCACCTACGACATATACGCGTCGCGTGAGTACTCGATTCTCCTTTCCGCGCTCGTCTGGAAGATCGGCCGCTTCGGATTCCCGTTCGGAATACTTATGCCGCTGGCGCTGTACGGTCTCGCCGTCCACCGGAAACGGATCCGCCCCCCGCTCTGGATATTTCTCGGCCTGTATCCGGCGGCGATAGTCCTCGTATTCGTTTCGGCTCGCTATCGCGCTCCCATCGTGCCGGTGCTCGCGGCACCTGCCGCTGCGGGCACCGTCGCGCTCGCACGGCTCGGGCGAGGGCCTCTGAGGCGTGCCGCCGCGACCCTGTTCGCTCTGGCGGCTGTCTCGGCGGCAGCGAGCGTCTCCGGCCCTTGGATCATGGAGAAGTTCGATTACGCGGCCGAGTTGCACTGCTGCGTCGGATATCAGTTTTCGCTGCTCGGCCGGCACGAGGGAGCCGAGAGGCAGCTGCGCATGGCGCTGGAGAGAGACCCCCGATTCCCGACGGCGCACCGGCTCATCGGATGCGTGCTTCAGGCGCAAGGGAGAAACGAGGAAGCGCTCGATCACTTCCGTCTGGCGCTCGAGCTGGAGCCCGATTCGTATACCGTCCATTATTACCTCGGAATCGCCCTGCTCGACCACGGGAGGATCGAAGACGCCCTCCATCATCTGCGGATCGCCGCAGAGGGGGCCCGTAAGAACAGGGACGCTCCGGTGTACGAACAGGCGCAGCGGGCGCTCTCGTCGAGGAAGGCGGTCGAAGCGCCGGCCCCCTGAAGCGTCTCAGGCGATCTTCGCGCCGGAAGTCGGGGACGCGCTTCGGGCTTGAGCAGTTTTGAGCACGACGACGGTCATGTCGTCGGCCTGATGGGCGCTTCCGGAGTAGCGCTTGACGTCGTCTATGATGAGGTGCTTTATCCGGGAGGCTGACAGAGAGGACGTTTCCATCTCTTCGAGCAGGCGGATGAGTCGTTCGCGCCCGTATTCGTCCTTCGCGCTGTTCAGCGCCTCCGTGACTCCGTCCGTGAACAGAACGAGAACGTCGCCGTCGCCGAGCGCGACGGTGTCTTCCCGGTAGGTGCTCGCGTCGAACGCGCCGAGGGGAAGCCCGGGCCCCGCGCCCTCGAGGCTGTATACGTGTCCTCGCGACCTGGGAAGGGGCGAGGAGAATCCTGCGATCGTATACGTCACCTCGCGCCGTGCCACGTCGAGAGAGGCGAGGCAGAGCGCCGTGTACATCGTCGATCCGGTCTTCATGAAAAGCGAACGGTTCAGGCGGG
>JAQVGR010000201.1 GCA_028696635.1 Candidatus Krumholzibacteriia bacterium
TCGCCAGACCCTTCTTCGCCATCACCTTCGTGATCGCGCTCGTCAGCGTCGTCTTCCCGTGATCGATGTGTCCGATCGTGCCCACGTTCACGTGCGGCTTCGTCCTCTCGAACTTCTCCTTGGCCATTGGAGAACGACCTCCTGTACACAGGGTTTGCTGGAGCCCACGACCGGACTTGAACCGGTGACCTCTTCCTTACCAAGGAAGTGCTCCACCACCTGAGCTACGTGGGCGCCCGATTCCGTTCATTTCCTGGAGCGGGAAACGGGATTCGAACCCGCGACCCTCAGCTTGGAAGGCTGATGCTCTACCAACTGAGCTACTCCCGCTCCGAATGCCGGCCCGCCCGGCCGACTCCAGCCGGCGCGCCGCGAAGAGTGGTGGGGAGGGGAGGATTCGAACCTCCGAAGGCGTTGCCGACAGATTTACAGTCTGTTCCCTTTGACCGCTCGGGAACCTCCCCCGCTTTTCATCTATAGCCCGCCAGAGACCGGGGTGCCGATAAAAGCAAAAAATCCCCTATCGGCCGTGAATCTAGAAAAATTTTCCTGTATCTGTAATTCGGATCGGAAAATTCCCGGCCTCTCGGTCTCGTGGAGCTGGCGAAGGGAATCGAACCCCCAACCTACTGATTACAAATCAGTTGCTCTACCGATTGAGCTACGCCAGCACAGGGCGTATTTCACCCCCGATAAGATTTCAGGCTCTGTATAATACGGCCGCCCCAAACCCCTGTCAAGAAAAAAACAACGAATTTACGCCTGTCCTTCCCGCCCCGGGCGCTTTCCCTCCGGATCCCCTCTCCCCCTCGAACGTCCGGAGCCGCCACGAGGTACGGCCGCGAGGGATCCGTCAGGAAACGCCCGGGGCGGGTAAATCCAGGAAAGAATTTCCGTTTTTCATTTCTTCGACAGTGGCAGCCAGAGCACCACTATTTGTGGATAATGATTATATTGTCTTGTTATAAAAGAATTTGTCGCTTGTCTCCGCGAAAAACCCTCAAAATGAAAGAACCGTATCGCCGGGGGGTTGTGTTCTGGCGATGACCGATCCCCGGGGGCCGGGGGGTGACCCCGCAGCATCCCTCGCGGCCGGATGTCGTGAGGCGGCCGGGCGTCTCGCGGGAGAGGGGATGCCGAGGGGTCACCCCCCGGCCCCCCGAACCGGTGATTGTTTTTGGACTTGACTGCTCCTGCGGTCTGTGATAGAATCCGGTTGTCGGCGGGTCCGCTCCAAGGCCAGGGATCCGCCGCGGTACCTCATGAAGCAGGTACGGACTGCGATGCACGGGAAGGAGACCCATTGAGAAGGGCGAGCGGGCGGTAGTGTCCGCATGCCCCGTTCCCGGTCTCACTCGATGCCCGCGAGGGGCTGACCCGGAAAGGAGGGCTGTCGTTCTCTTAAATCCACGGGAACCATGAACCTTTCAACCCTGACGGACGACCGCGGGTTGCACGAGAATCCGCGCAACGGTCTCCGGCAGGCCCATCAACAGAATCGTTCGAAGAGATGCTTTTCGATGAAGGGTCTCTTCACAGTTCAGCAATGGAGGATTTCACAATGAAGAAGCTTGCAATCCTGCTCGCGGTTCTTCTGCTTCCCGTCGGCCTGCAGGCCGCGACCGCCGAAGGCGACCCCGGCATGTACGTCAGATTCCCGTCCGCGGTACAGTCGGTCATCGCCGGCGAGCTCTGGGAGTACGAGATCGCCCCGACGAACTTCGGCTTCATCGCGGGGAACCCCTGCCCCAACACCGACACCTTCTGCGTCCTGGTCACCGACGAGCTCGGCTGGACGCTCACCGGCGACCCCGCCTTCGGCACCCCCGAGATCCTCGACGCCGGCTACCTCTGGTGGCAGCTGGTCTCCGTGCAGATCCCGTGCGCAGTGTCGGTCGGCGACACCAACTGGGTCTCGGCCACGATGTACTACAGCGACGGCCTCACCTGCGACCCGCTGCTGAGCCCGCCGGACTGCTATGAGAGCGTCTACAGCGGCGTTCTCCGTCCCCAGACGACGAGGGTGAAGTTCGAGGTCGTCGAGTCCCCGCCGGCGCTGTACATCCTGCAGGATTCGCTGTACTTCGTCGAGCAGGGCCAGACCGCGGCGTACGTCCCGTTCTCGATCTGCAACGGCGACGCCTGCGCTCCGCCGACCCTGTATTACTACGTGATCACCAGCACCGGCGTGGTCGGCTCGGCGATCAACCAGACCGGCTCGATCACCGTCGACGGCGGCGCGTGCCTCGACATCTACGGCATCATCGACGCCGGCGCGGCGAACGTGTGCGACTACGACGAGCTGACGATCATCGCCTGGGACGAGCTGGGCACGGTGTACGACACCTGCGTGCAGCTGATCCACGTCGTCACCCCGGTGCCCGTTCCCCTGTTCACCGCTCCGGTCGTGACGATCCTGGTTCTCGCCATGATCCTCGCCGCCGCGGTGATCATGAAGCGGCACGCGGTGAGCAAGGCCTAGAATCGGTCCGGAATTGTATATCGTGAGGTACTGAAAGAGTAACCGATTGGGCCTGGGAAAGAAGCCAGAAGGTCAAAAGAGAGAGGCGCGGAGGACTTCAGAATCCTTCCGCAGGGAATTCTTCCTTTTCCTGATTCTCTTCTTTGTCCTCTGGCTTTTTTCCTATCTGCTGACGAGGCTGCATCCCGGCATCGCCGCCGGGATGCAGCTCCTCGTCGCCCGCGAGGTCGCCTGGTGCCTCGACCTGCTCGGCTACCGGTTCGAGCTCGCATCCTCGACATTCACGTTCTTCACCGATCACGGCGGGGAGCGCCTCGTCGTCATCGCCGAATGCACCGGGCTCTACACGACGATCATCTACTGCTCGATCATCGGCGCCTTTCCCGCGAGGGCCCTCGACAAGATCGCAGGCCTGCTGATCGGCGTCCCCGCCATCCACCTGCTCAACCTCGTCCGGATGGTCGTCGTCTCCCTGGTCCTCTACCACCGGCGGGAGTGGTTCGACTTCTTCCACGGGTACCTCTGGCAGGTGGCGTTCGTCATCTTCATGCTCATGCTCGTCGTCGTGTGGATGAGCAAAATAGCCGGCCGAAAAGCCGGCCGGGGGGGTGAAGGAGGATGACCGGGGATCCGAACGTCTCGAAGGCCGAACGCCACGCGGGGCGCCTCCTCGCCTTCTTCCTCCGGCTCCTGCTCGCCTCGATCGTCCTCTACCTCGTCTGGACGAAGGCGGGGATCGCGTACATGTACGTCATCGCATGGGGAGCGAAACCGCTTGTCGCCCTGACCGGGCACACGCTGGTGATCGAACAGGCTCTGACGGTGACCGAGGAGATCTCGCTCAACCCCGTGGTCTATCTCTCGCTGGTCATCGCCGTGACGGGGGTCCCGTTGAAGGCGCGCATACGGCCCGCGGCGGTCGGCGTCGCGATCCTCACGGCGGCGAACATCGCCACCGTCTTCCTCATCTTCCTCAGCCACTACAGGAACAGCGAGCAGCTCTGGACTGGGACCGAGTTCCTCAACCTCACCATCAACTTCTTCCTCCCGATCCTGCTCTGGTTCGTCCTCTGCCCCAAGGGCGACACCCTGCCGGCGCTCACCTCGCGGGCCTGACCCTGGCTCCGCCCGGCCGGTCCTCGATGGCGTATCCCGCCTCGAGCACGCGCGCGCGCAGCTCGTCGGCCCTCGCCCACTCCCTGGCGGCTCGCGCCTCGTCCCGCTCGCGCACCAGGCTCAGTATCTCGCCGGGGATCCCGGCCGAGACCCGGGGCAGCCCGCCGCGGAAGAGGCCGAGGATCGAATCGTAGACGGCGAGGTCCTCGAGGAGCCGGCGGGCGGCTCCCGGTACCGTGGCGAGGGAGGCGATATCGCCGCCGGTGAGGGCGTTCACCTCCCTGATCAGCCGGAAGAGGTGGCCGACCGCCTCGGCGCTGTTGAAGTCGTCGTCCATCGCATCGAGAAAGCCGCGCCTGACCTCGTCTGCGAGCGCGAGAAGACGCGATCCGTCCGGCGCCCCGGGAACCGCCGCGCCGTCCACGGCCGCCGATGCGGCGGAGGCGGCCTCTCTCGCTTCGTCGAGCCCGAGGCAGAACTCCCGGATGCGCTCGTACCCCGCCGCCGCCTCGCGCAGCCGCTCCCTGCCGAACTCGCTGTTGCTGCGGAAATGGGTCGAGAGGAAGTAGAACCGCACGACCTCGCCGGAGAACTCCTTGAGGATGTCCTCGATGAGGAAGAAATGCCCAGTCGATTTGGACATCTTCTCGCCGCTGAGGTTGAGCAGGCCGTTGTGCATCCAGTACCGCACGTACTCCCTGCCGGTGGCCGCCTCGCTCTGGGCGATCTCGTTCTCGTGGTGGGGGAAGACGAGGTCCATCCCCCCGCCGTGCATGTCGAGGGTCTCGCCGAGGTACTTCATCGACATCGCCGAGCACTCGATGTGCCAGCCGGGCCTCCCCGGCCCCCACGGCGAGTCCCACGCAGGCTCGCCCTCCTTCGCCCCCTTCCACAGGGTGAAGTCGAGCGGGTCCTCCTTGGCCTCTCCCATGTCCACCCGCGCCCCGGACCGCAGGTCGTCGACCCTGCGCCCCGAGAGCTTCCCGTATTCCCCGACGCGGCGCACGCGGTAGTAG
>JAQVGR010000202.1:0-1822 GCA_028696635.1 Candidatus Krumholzibacteriia bacterium
AGGCCGGGGACCCTCGCCGTCTCGGCGAGCAGCGCGCGGGTGATCGGGAAGACGTCTGCTCCATAGAGCGAGTTGAACCTCTGGGCGAGGTCGCGCGTCATGTTGACGTGCGCCTCCTGGTCCTTCCCGACGGGGACGAAGTCGCCCTTGTAGGCGAGGATGTCGGCCGATTGCAGGGTCGGGTACCCGAGCAGACCGTAGCTGGGGTTCTCGATCCGGTACCCCTGGACCATGTCCTTGTACGTCGGGTTGCGCTCGAGCCATCCGAGCGGCGTGATCATTGAGAAGAGCAGGTGCAGCTCGGCGACCTCCGGCACGTGCGACTGGACGAAGATCGCGCACGTGCCGGGATCGAGACCGGCCGCGAGCCAGTCGACGGCCATCTCGTGCACGTTGCGGCGCAGGTCCCCCACATGCTCGTACCCGACGGCGCCGTCCCCCCCCGGGGTGGTCAGCGCGTGCCAGTCTACGATGAAGTAGTAGCAGTCGTACTCGTTCTGGAGCCGTATCCAGTTCTCGAGCGCCCCGTGGAGGTTCCCCAGATGGATGCTTCCCGTCGGGCGCATCCCGCTGGTCACCCGCCGTGTACCGGCCGCCGTCCCGCCCTTCGCGGCGCTGCCCTCCATGGTCCTCCTTCCGGCCCTGTCCGGGATGCCATTATCGCAGCCGGCGCCCGGGCGACGCATCAAAAAAAATAGGGGTGGCAGGAATCGAACCTGCAGCCCCCGGTTTTGGAGACCGGTGCTCTGCCAGTTGAGCTACACCCCTGTGATCGTCGCGGACGCACACGCATAATAGCGATTCGTCAGCGAAAGTCAAGCAATTTGACCCGGTTGGGCCGATCCGGCGATCCGTCAGGCGAGGCTCCGGCTCCCTGTCCCGGCCATCTCCGCGAGAAGTGCGCCGAGCAGACCCCAGAACGACGCGACCGACTCGATGTTGACCTTCTCGTCGGGCGAGTGGGGGTTGCGGATCGTCGGACCGAACGAGATCATGTCCATCCCCGGGAATTTCTCCCCGATGATCCCGCACTCGAGGCCGGCATGGATTGCGATCGTCTCGGGCTCCTTCCCCATGGTCCGCTCGTGCACCTTCTTGAACACCTTCAGCAGCGGCGATTCGAGGTTCGGCGCCCATCCCGGATAGGGATTGTTTTCCACGACCGTCGCGCCGGCCAGCCGCGCGCAGGCCGCTATCCGGTCGCGCAGCGCCTGGAGCGACGAGGCGATCGAGCTGCGCGTCGAGGTGCCGATCACCGCCTTCCCGTCGGACGTGGAGACGGTGGCGAGATTGTTCGAGGTCATCACGAGCCCGGGGATGTCGTAGCTCATCAGCTCGACCCCGTGCGGGAGGGCGAGGAGCAGTTCGAGCAGGCGGGCCTGGGAGGCCTCGCCCAGGACGGCGTGCCCGCCGTCGGACCCCTCGAGCGAGGCGGCGATCCCCTTCTCGCGGCCGCCGAGCTCGACGGCGACTCGGGCGATCTCGTCGGCGATGAAGGTCTGCACGCCCTTCACGGCCGTCTCGAGGACCATGACCTCGGCGAACGCCTCGCGCGGGATCGCGTTGCGCTTGTTCCCGCCGGCGATCGAGACGAGATGGCAGGGGTACTGCGCGGCGACCTTCGAGAGCAGCCGGGTGAGGATCTTGATCGCGTTCCCCCGCTGCTCGTGGATGTCGATCCCCGAGTGCCCGCCCCGAAGCCCGGAGACCTTCAGCCGGAAGGCCTTCGTGCCCGCCGGGGCGTCGGTCGTCTCGAGGGGGAGGGTGATCGTCGAGTCGCCGCCGCCTGCGCAGCCGATCGTGACCTCGCCGAGCGTCTCGC
>JAQVGR010000202.1:1832-4603 GCA_028696635.1 Candidatus Krumholzibacteriia bacterium
CCCGCGCCGGTCAGGCCGACCTCCTCGTCGACCGTGGCGAGGATCTCGATCGGTCCGTGGACGAGGTCCTTCGATTCGGCAACGGCGAGTGCCGCGGCGAGCCCGATCCCGTTGTCGGCGCCCAGCGTCGTGCCGGAGGCGGTGAGCCATTCGCCGTCGATGCGCGGCTTGATCGGGTCCTTGAGGAAATCGTGCGCAAGGTCGGAGTTCTTCTCGCCCACCATGTCGAGATGCCCCTGGAGCACGACGACGGGGGCCTTCTCCTTCCCCTTCGTCGCGGGGACCCTGACCACCACGTTCCCCGCCTCGTCCTGTTCGGCCTCGAGCCCGCGGCTCTCGGCGAACGACAGCAGGTATGTGGCCATCCCGGCCTCGTTCCCCGAGGTGTGCGGTATGGCGAGGAACTTCTCGAAATGGGCCCACAGGGCCTTCGGCTCGAGCTTCTCAAGCGACATGGTGCTGCGACCTCCTTGCACGGTGACGATGATCCGTTCAGAAAAGGCGCCGCCACGGCGGGCGGCTTCTCCCGGCGCCGGCATCCGGAACCGGGAAGTGTAGTATACGCGAGCGCCGCCGGGCGGTCAACCCTTCCCTCGCCCGCCCGGGGATGCTAGGATGGGGACAGGGCCGCGCGCGAGGCGCGGGCCGAGACGGCGGGAGGCGTCATGATCAGGGAATTCACCGTCCGCACCCGCGTGCGGACCGAGTTCGTGGACATCACCCGGCAGGTAGCCGGTATCGTCCGCGAGAGCGGCCTCGACGAGGGCGTCTGCCGCGTCTTCGTCCCGCACACGACGGCGGCGGTGACGATCAACGAGAAGGCAGACCCGGACGTCGCGCGCGACATCGCCGCGGCGCTGGGGCGGATCGTCCCCGAGGACCAGGGGTTCCGGCACGCCGAGGGGAACTCGGACGCGCACGTGAAGGCGTCGCTCGTCGGCTCGGGCGAGACGATCCTCGTCAGCGGCGGGGAGCTCCTGCTCGGAACCTGGCAGGCGGTCTTCTTCTGCGAGTTCGATGGCCCGCGCGCGCGGCGCTGCGTCGTGCGGGTCTCGGGCTGAGCGATCCCGGACCGTCGCCGGCGCTCACCAGGGATAGAGCTCGAAGCTGAACCCGAGCGAGACCGACTCCTCGCGCTCGAGCAGCGGGAGGCGGCGGCCCGACTCTATCTCGAGCACCAGGTCCGGATGGTAGGTGCGCCCCTCCGGCGGCGCGAGCGCCTCGCGCAGGAGCAGGCGGATGCGCCCGCGGTGCATCGCGTACCATTCGTTCCCGCCATCGGGGCGGCACGTCTCGATATCGTACGAGAGCTGCAGGACGGCCAGCAGCGTCCAGGTCGCCCGGGCCGTCAGGAGCGGGGCGGACAGGTCGAGCCGGCCCAGCCCCGGGCTCCCCGCCTCCGTGTACCATGCCCAGCCTCCCCCCGCGTCGATCCCCTTGAAGACGCTGATCCCGTGACGGTTGATCCGGTCAAAGAGATTATCGAGGCGGATGCGGAAGATACCACGGGCCTCGGTGGACAGCTCCCCCGATTCACCCGAGGTCGACGAGTAGGTCTCGCGCTCCTCGGCGGCCTGCCCCTCGAGAGAGAGGCGCACCGGGCCGGTCCAGCCGGCGACCGAGACCGCCGCGCCGGCCCGCCGCCGGGAGACGCGCCTCTCGGTCTCCCGCCCGGGGCGGTAGGTCGTCTCTTCCGATGAAAAGAACGGGGTCAGCCGCAGCGGACCCGCCTCGAAGAGAGGCGCGATATCTATCGCCGCCGTCGCCTTCTCCGGGGTGAAGTCGTAATCGACGCAGAGCCTGGTGAAGCGATACTCCTCCCCCGACATCGAGAACGCCGGGGCGAGATATCGGGCGAAGAACCCCTCGCGCCGGGGATCCTCATCCGGTCCCGGGCCGGCCGGATCGCAGAGAGGTCCGACGGTCCGCGTCCCGCCGGCCCCGCCGAGCCAGTCGACCAGGTAGCACCTGGTTCCGCGCAGGCGCCCCGAGGAGAGGATCGCGTAGCTCCCTTCACCGTCGGCGAGAAGCTCGACGCGCGAGGGATGGAACGGATCGCCGCCGCCGGTCTCGCGTATCTCGAACGACCCGCCGGCAGGCGCGGTCGTATCGCCGGCTGCGCCTTTTATCTCGAGCCGGATCTCGATCCAGTAATGCCCCCGCTCGAAGAAGAGCGCCCCCTCGCCGGTCGGCGTCCACGCCTCCGCCGCGGGGGCGCAGAGCGTCAGGACGGCGAGGACCGCCGCGGCGCGCATCACTCCTCCTCCCCGCCGAGGGCGCCGCTGCGCAGCAGGTGCTCGGCGTACCGGACGAACGACTCGCGCCGGTCGTAGTGCGCGGCCGCCTTCTCCGCGCCGGCGCCGCACGCCTCGCCGAGCCCCTCGAGTATCGTCTCGAGCGTCTCGCGGTCGGGAACGTACTGCGCCTCGAAATCGCCGATGGACGGCGGGGATCCGGGCTCGAGATAGATAGCGGTGAAATCGTCCGTCGAGATCGACGTGCGCGCCGAGAATGCCTCGGCGATCATGCGGTATATCCTCCTCCTGCGTTCGGTCCAGCGCATGGCTCCTCCGTCGGGATGCGGTCTCTCGGGTCTGTGGGAATGGATGCGGGATCGATTGTGCAGGCGGATGGGAAAAACGGCAATAAAAAATGCCGCCCGGGAGTGGCCCCAGCTCCTTTGAAGTGGAAAGCGATCCTAAGGGACTCTCACCGGAGCGTTGTGGGCCGGCCTGAACGAGTCAGGAGGAAGACTCTCCCCGATAAGCGGC
>JAQVGR010000203.1 GCA_028696635.1 Candidatus Krumholzibacteriia bacterium
GATGCCGCCGGCGAGGCGCGGCGGCATCTCTACCAGGCCCAGTGCAACTGCGCCTACTGGCACGGCCTTTTCGGCGGGCTCTATCTGCCGCACCTGCGCAGCGCCGTCTTCAAGCACATCATCGCGGCGGAGGCGATCGTCCGCCTCCGGGGCCGGGAAGGCGAGACCGGTCCCCTGATCGAGCGGGGCGACATCGACGGCGACGGAGTCGAGGAGATCGTCGTGTCGACCTCCCGCCTGCAGGCCTTCTTCAAGGCGCGGGGCGGCGCGCTTCGCGAGC
The DNA here is from genome assembly GCA_028696635.1 of Candidatus Krumholzibacteriia bacterium. Lineage (GTDB taxonomy): Bacteria > Krumholzibacteriota > Krumholzibacteriia > Krumholzibacteriales > Krumholzibacteriaceae > JAQVGR01. The sequence continues at coordinate 281 of JAQVGR010000203.1, forward strand.
TCGACCTGATCGGGCCCCGGTTCAACCTGACCGACACGCTCACCAGGAGAGAGGAGATCTATCACCGCGATCTTCTGCGCCTCGCCGAGGGGGGAGGGACCGCCGCCGGCTCTGCGGTGAGCATACACGACGTGGCGGCGGCGAAGGAGGAAGGGCTCGAGAAACGCCTCCAATACGACAGGTGGCCGCGCGTGTCTCTCGCCGACCGGTTCATCGAGGCCGGCGCCGTGCTCGAGCCGTTCGCCGCATCGGCCGCCGCGGAGCTCGGCGATTTCGTCGACGGCCTCTACGATATCTCGTCGGTCTGCGACGAAGGGGGCCCTCAGGTCGTTCTCGAGCGGACCGGCGCCGTCTCGATCGGCGGCCGGCCGGTCGGCGTCCGCCTCGAAAAGCGGGTCTCGATCCCCGATGACGAGCCGGCGATGACCGTGAGGTACCGGATCGCGGCCGGCGGCGGGCTCTCCTGCCGCTTCGCCGTCGAGAACGTCTTCTCGATGCTCGCCGGGGACGCCCCCGACAGGTACTTCCGGATACCCGGCAGGACGCTGGGCGGCGGAGCGAACCTCGCTTCGACCGGCGAGGAGGAAGAGGTCTCGACGATCATGATGGTCGACGAGTGGCTCGGCCTCGCGCTCCGCATCGATCTGGAACCCGCGGCCCGGCTGTGGCGGTTCCCCATCGAGACGGTCTCGAACTCCGACGCGGGCTTCGAGCGCGTCTATCAGGGCTCGGCGGTCGTTCCCGTGTGGGATCTCGATCTCGAAGCGGGCGAAGAGGCGAATCTCTCGCTCGTGCTGACCGTCGATGACGCCGGGGCCGGATCATGACGGGAGCGGGATAGGATGCAGCCTCTCTTGATCACGGCAGGCATAGCGGCGGCGCTCTCGTTCGAGTACCGGACGGGGATGCGGATCTACCTCTCCATGCCGCTCGTCTCCGGCGCGCTCGTCGGAATCGCTCTCGGGGCGCCGGAGCAGGGCGCGCTCGCCGGCCTGATGATGCAGGTCCTCTTCCTCGGGTCGGTGCGCCTGCGCGGACGCCTCGAGCCGGACCTGCCGGCCGCCGGCGCGCTCGCCGCCGCCGTCTACGCGACCGTGGTCGGCGCGGAGGGGGGTTTCGGCGGGTTCGAGGGGCTGGCGCTCTTCTGGTCGCTCTGCGCCGGGATAGCGGTCGCACGGCTCGGAGCGGCCGCGTACCGGCGATGGGAGCGGATCGCCTCCGGGCCGGCGGCGCGCGCGGCCGAGGCGGCGATGCGGGGCAGGACGGGATTCGCCTCGGCGGTTCATCTCGGACTCTCGCTCTCGCACGCCGCATGGGGCGCCGTGATCGTCCTGGCCCTGTTTCATCCCGCTCTCGCGGCGGTGCGGATTCTCTCCTCGAATCTCGAGGTCTTCGCGGCAGGCTCGATAGCGATGCTCCCCCTGCTGCTCCCCTGCGCGGGTGCGGGATCGCTGCTGCGGCTGTATGCCGACCGGTCGTACGTCGTCTGGTTCGCGGCGGGATGCCTCGTCGCGGCGGTCTGGTTCGTCTTCGGGGGGCGCTGATGATCCGTCTGTGGCTGGATACCCTCTGGCGCCTGCCGCTCGTCCAGGGCTCGCGCAACGCGCGTCTGTTCGACGGGCTCGGGTTTCTCCATGTGATGCTGCCGGCGATCCGCCGCGCCGCCCCGCCGGGAGAGCGCCGGGCGGCGCTCGTGCGCAGATACGCGGGGTATTTCAACGCAAGCCCCCTGATGGCGCCGTACATCGCCGGCGCACTCGCCCGGATGGAGCTCGACGGGAGCGCCCGGGGCGCGGACCCCGAGCGCGTCGAACGGGTCCGGGCGGCGCTTTCCTCGGCCCTCACGGCCCGCGGGGAGCATCTCGCCGAGGTGATTCTCCATCCGCTGGCGTTGACAATCGGATGCCTGTGTGCTATGTATAGCTGGTACATAGGACCGGTCGCCTTCCTCCTTCTGCATAACCTATACAATTGCATGGTCAGGACGGGCGGTTACCGGACGGGTCTACATCTCGGAGAACAAACGGGACGGATTCTCGCCGCGGGACCGTTCGGCCGGCAGCGGATGCTCGGCGGTCTGGCGGCCTTCGCGGCTGGGCTGTTCGCCGCGTTCTCGGTCGCGCACGCGCTGCGGTTCGGCGGGGCGCGCGTGGCCGGATCGGGGCTGGCGCTGATCGCGCTCTCGGCCCTCCTCGGCAGGCGTCTTTCCGCGCTCTCGGCGGCGGCGCTCCTGCTCGCGGCGGCGGGGATCTATCTGGCGGTATGGTGAGCCGCGGCGGCCGGCCCGGCCGCGCGGCGTCCGGGGCAGGACGGAGACAGGCGAAGACGATGGTTACCGGAACGGTTCGAGTGGTGAACAGGACGGGGATACATCTGCGGCTCGCCAGCGAGATCGTCAAGGCTGCATCGCAGTTCCGCTCGAAGGTCATGCTGGCGAAGGGAGAACTCTCCGTCGACGCGAAGAGCATGCTCGGCGTCGCCATGCTCGGAGCGGAATTCGACACCGAGCTGCGGCTCAGCATCGAGGGGGAGGACGAGGGGGACGCCTTCGAAACGCTGACCGGGCTGTTCGAGTCGAATTTCGGCAGGGAGGTGATCTGATGGACCGGGACCGGATGGAAAAGAAGGAGAAAATCTTCACCGGCATCCCGGCATCGCCGGGGATCGCCTTCGGGGAAGCGTTCGTCGTCAATATAGAGGACCTTCCCATCGGGGACGAGCCGATCGGGGAGGAGGACGTCGAGCCCGAGATCGGCCGGTTCGAGGAGGCCCTCAGGCAGACCGAGGGGGAGCTCGCCGATCTGTCCCGGACCCTCGAGGAGGAGATGGGCAGGGAGCACGCGAAGATCCTCGACTCGCATATCCTCATGCTGTCCGACGAGGTGATGGGCGCCGAGACCGTTCAGATGATCCGTGGCGAGAAGATCTCGGCTGCCTGCGCCTTCCACCGCGTGCTCGACCGGACCCTGCGCACCTTCGACCAGATGAAGGACCAGTACCTGCGCGAGCGGGCCGAGGACATCCGCGACGTGCGGCGCCGCGTGCTCCGGAACCTGCTCGGCCAGAAGGTCGAGGGGCTCGCCAACCTCCGCAAGCAGGCGATCGTCGTCGCTCGCAACCTCACGCCGTCCGACACGATGGGTTTCAAGCGCAAGTACGTCCTCGCGTTCGTCTCGGACATCGGCGGCTCGACCTCGCATGCGGCGATCATGGCCCGTTCCCACGGGATACCCGCCGTGGTCGGCGTCGACGGGCTCAGCGCGCAGGCGAAACCGTACGACCGGATAATCGTCGACGGCATCTCGGGCGAAGTCATCCTCAACCCGACCGCGGAGACCGAGCGGCTGTACCGCCAGGCGCAGGAGCGGTTCCGCGAGCTCGAGATCGATCTGCTCACCCTGAAGGACTACCCCGCCGTCACCCTCGACGGGAGGAAAATAGAGCTCTCGGGGAACGTCGAGAACGAGGAGGAGATCGACGACCTGACCAGCCACGGAGCGAGGGGTATCGGCCTGCTCCGCACCGAGTACTTCTTCATAGGACGCGGAACTCTCCCCGGCGAGGAGGAGCAGTTCCGGTTCTACCGGGACATCGTCAGGCGGATCGCCCCCGATCCGGTGATCATCCGCACCCTCGACATCGGCGGCGACAAGATCGCCGCATGGGTCGACGACGCGCCGGAGGCGAATCCGTTCATGGGTTGGCGCGGGATCCGGTTCACCCTGTCGCGCAAGGATATCTTCCGAACGCAGCTGCGGGCGATCTACCGGGCGTCCGCCTACGGCACGGTGCGCATCATGTTTCCCATGGTCTCCGTGCTCGACGAGGTGCTCGCCGCGAAGGCGATCTGCGCGGAAGTCGTCCAGGATCTGCAGCGCGAGCGTTACCGGATCGGCGAACGAGTCGAGATCGGCATCATGATCGAGACCCCTTCGGCGGTCGCCGTGGCGGATCATCTCGCCCGCGAGGTCGATTTCTTCAGCATCGGATCGAACGACCTGGTTCAGTACACGCTCGCCGTCGACCGGGGGAACAACCGCATCGCCTACCTGTACGACGAGTTGCACCCGAGCATCATCCGCCTGATCCACGAGACGGTCGAGGCGGCGCACCGCAACAAGATCTGGGCGGGGCTGTGCGGAGAGATGACCGCCAGCGCGGGGGTCTACGGCACGTTGCTGCTGATAGGCGCGGGGCTCGATGAGCTCAGCGCCCAGGCGTTTCTCATACCCGAGATAAAGAAGATCATACGCTCGGTGACGTTCGACGAGACGCGGACCCTGCTGAAGAACGTCCTGAAGCGGTCGACGGCCGGCGAG
>JAQVGR010000204.1 GCA_028696635.1 Candidatus Krumholzibacteriia bacterium
GACCTGGGAGGTCCTGACGCTTGAGGATGCATGGACCTTCGTGACGGTTGACGGCAAGCTGTCCTGCCACTTCGAGGACACGGTGGCCGTCACCGACGACGGTCCCGAGATATTGACCAGGTGAGCGGCGGCGCGGATCGCGCCGCCCGGACCGAAGCCCGGCGCGAGGGCGCGGGGCGGGGAGGTCGACGAGACAATCGCATGTCCAAGCAGAAGGGCATACCGGTTGAGGGAACGGTCATCGAGGCCCTGCCGAACGCGATGTTCAGGGTCGAGCTCGAGAACAGGCACGTCGTGCTGGCCCACGTGTCGGGCAAGATGCGGATGCACTTCATCCGGATCCTCCCCGGCGACCGCGTGGCGCTCGAGCTGAGCCCGTACGATCTCGGCAGGGGCCGGATCACTTACCGGTACAAGTAGTCCCGGCGCGGGCGGTGACGGCGATGGACTCGGCGGCCCACGGCGGGGCCCCGCGGATCGGCGCAGAGCCCGGCCGGCGGGCGGCAGGAAAGGATGACGGAGCCGATGAAGGTGAGAAGCTCGATAAAGAAGATATGCCCCGGGTGCAAGATCGTCAGGCGCAAGGGCGTCCTGAGGGTCATCTGCAAGAACCCGAAGCACAAGCAGCGCCAGGGCTAGAGGCGCTGACGTCGAACGAGGTATGAAAGGAGACGACCTGTGGCGCGTATATCCGGAGTCGATATACCCGATAACAAGCATATCGAGATCGCGCTGACCTATATCTTCGGAATAGGAAGGACGAGCGCGCGTCAGATCGTGGCCAAGGCCGGGATCCCCGCGTTGACGAGGACGAAGGACCTGACCGACGAGCAGACGGCGAGGATCAGGCAGATCATCGAGAACGACTACAAGATCGAGGGCGCCCTGCGGACCGATACGACGATGAATATCAAGCGGCTGATGGACATCAGCTGCTACCGCGGGCTGAGGCACCGGCACGGGCTGCCCTGCCACGGGCAGCGGACGCATACGAACGCCCGCACCCGCAAGGGCCCCCGGAACCGGCCGGGATCGAAGAGGAAGAAGTAACGCATGACACGGCGGCCCGGGGCGCGCCCCGGGGCCGGGTGAGAGAGCACAGGGAGGTTTCCATTGGCCCGTCCGCAGCGGACAAAGAAAAAGGCGAAGAAGGTCGACGCGTTCGGCGTCGCCCACGTCAAGTCGACGTTCAACAATACGATCATCACGATCACCGATCGGGAGGGGGCCGTCGTCGGCTGGTGCAGCCCCGGCAAGATCGGCTACAAGGGCTCGCGCAAGTCGACGCCGTTCGCCGCGCAGCAGGCGGCGCAAACCGTCGCCCGCGAGGTCATCGCCCTCGGGATGAAGAAGGTCGAGGCCTGGATCAAGGGCCCCGGGCCGGGCAGGGAAGCCGCCATCCGGTCGCTGAGGGCGGCCGGTCTCGAAGTGTCCGGAATCAAGGACTGCACGCCGATCCCGCACAACGGGGTCAGGCAGAAGAAGCGCAGGAGAATATAACAGCGGGAATTGGCTGAGCGATCGGCTCCCGCGCGGGGCCGGGGAGGTTACGGTTCATGGCGAGATACACGGGTCCCAGGTGCAAGCAGTGCAGACGGGAGGGGACCAAGCTGTTCCTCAAGGGGGACCGCTGCTATTCGGACAGGTGCGCGATCGACAAGCGGAACTATCCGCCCGGAGAGCACGGGCAGGCGCGCTACAGCCGCCGGAGCAACTACCGGATCCAGCTGCGCGAGAAGCAGAAGCTGCGCCGGATGTACCAGCTGCTCGAGCGCCAGTTCCACAACTACTATGTCGAGTCGGTCCGGCTCAAGGGAGTGACCGGCACGAACCTGCTGCGCCTGCTCGAGCAGCGGCTCGACAACATGGTCTATCGCATGGGATTCGCGCCTTCGCGCGCGACGGCGCGGCAGCTGATCCTCCACAATCATTTCGAGGTCAACGGCAAGCGCATCAACATCCCGTCGTACCAGGTGAAGGTCGGCGACCGGATCGCTCCGACCGAGAAGAGCAAGAACCTGCTCGTGATCGAGGAGGCGCTCAAGGCGTACGGGAGCCGTGGCACCGTTCCCTATATCTCGGTCGACGTCGGAAAGAAGGAAGGAATATACGTCGAGGAACCGGCGCGCGACGTCATGCCGATTCCGATCGAGGAAAACCTGATCGTCGAGCTCTACTCGAAGTAGCGTGACGCCGCCCGTTCCGGCCGCGGGGCCTGGGCTCGAGCGGCCCGTCATCGCCGCGCAAGGAGGATCGCGCAGATGAAATGGCGTAACCTGTTGATGCCCAAGGAATTGGTAAAGGAAGAATCCACGGCCGGCCCGACCTACGCCAACTTCAGGATCGAGCCGCTCGAGCGCGGGTTCGGGAACACGATCGGGAACGCGCTGCGCCGGACGCTGCTCTCCTCCATCCAGGGCGCCGCGGTGACCGCGGTCAGGATCGACAAGGTGCAGCACGAGTTCGCCACCATCAAGGGCGTCAAGGAGGACGTGACGGACGTCATACTCAACCTCAAGCAGATCATCCCCGTCATGCACGGCGACGATCCGAAGTTCCTCACGCTCGAGGTGGAGAAGAAGGGCGAGGTCACGGCGGGGGACATCAGGGAGGATGCGGAGATCGAGATTCTCAACAAGGACCTGGTCATCTGCACCTGCACCGAGAAGACCAAGCTGAAGATGGAGATCCTCGTCGGCCACGGGCGGGGATATGTCCCGGCGGAGAGCCACGTGCTCGAGGATTTCTCGATCGGCCTGATCCCGATCGACTCGAACTTCAGCCCGGTCACGAAGGTCAACTACACGGTGAAGAACACCCGCGTGGGGCAGCGGACCGACTACGACTCGCTGGCGCTCGAGATCTGGACGAACGGGAGCGCGACCCCCGAGGACGCGCTCGGATACGCCTCGAAGATCCTCAAGGATCACATGCTGCTGTTCATCCGTTTCGACGAGGAGCCGGTCGAGGAAGCCGACGAAGTGGTCAACGAGGAGACCGAGCGGCTCAGGGATCTGTTCGCTCGGACCGTCGAGGAGCTCGAGCTCTCCGTGCGGTCGTCGAACTGCCTCAAGGCCGCCAATATCAAGACGCTCGGCGAGCTGGTCCAGAAGACCGAGGGCGACATGCTCAAGTACCGCAACTTCGGCCGGAAGAGTCTCAAGGAGATCGCCGAGATACTCGACGGCATGGGGCTGCATCTCGGCATGGACGTCAACGCGGTCCTGAGCGGACAGAAGAAGGATGAGGGGGAGAAATAGCGATGCGCCACAACAATGACCACAGGAAGCTCGGCAGGACCGCCGCGCACCGCAAGGCGATGCTCAGCAACATGGTCACGTCGCTCTTCAAGGCCGAGCGGATCACGACGACCGTGCCGCGGGCCAAGGAGGCCCGCCGGCTGGCCGAGCGGATGATCACCTTCGCCCGCCGCGGAGACCTCGCGGCCCGGCGGCACGTCGCCCGGACCGTCAAGGATCCCGCCGTGCTTCGGAAGCTCTTCGACGACATCGGTCCGCGCTACGCCGGCCGGCCGGGCGGGTACACCCGCGTCCTCAAGGCGGGGATGCGCCACGGCGACGCGGCGCCGGCGGCGATACTCGAGCTCGTCGGGAAGGACGAGAAGCCGCGCGGCAAGAAGAAGACCTCGCGCAAGACGTACCATGACGTCGAGGTCCCGGAGAGCCCGCTGAAGGCGCACGCGAAGAAGAAGGCGGCGAAGAAGAAGGCCGAGGAGAAACAGGCCGCCGAGGCCGCCGCGGCCGCCGAGCAGGCAGCCGCCGCAACGGAAGGCGCATCGCCCGAGGGCGATGTCAAGGCATAGATCCAGCGAACACCACTGCCAGACTGGATCGGGGAAGCCGCCCGCACGAGCCGGGCGGCTTCCTTTTTGCCGCGATGCCGCGGACCGGGGCGCCCTTCCCCTTGGCAGTTGGACACGGGCTCCCGACGTGCTATTGTTCGGGGTGGCGCGGGGTCTGAGTTCCCCGCGCCGTTTCGGCCGGGAGGGCCGCCGCGCATGAGCGTGATCTACGATGTCGTCCTGCCGATCCTCTTCATCGTCGCTCTCGGGTTCGTGTTCCGGCGTCTCGGGGGGCGGTACGAGCGCGCCTTCTCGCGCACGCAGCTCTACATCCTCGTGCCCGCCCTGCTCTTCACCGTCGTGTCGGGGGCCGCGGCAGATCTGCGGACGATAGGGACCGTCCTGCTCTACGTGGCGATCCTCTCCGCCGTGCTGATCGGGATCACGCAGGGGCTCGGGTTTCTCGCCGGCTCGCGCAGGGCCGAGCGCAACGCGATCACCCTGGCCGGGGTCTTCACCAACAGCGGATTCTACGGCATCCCGGTCTGCATGCTCGCCTTCGGCGAGGCGGGGCTGATCTGGGCTTCTGTCTACGTGATCGCCTCCTCGACGATCCAGTCGACCGTCGGGGTCTTCGTGGCGAGCGCCGGCCGCCGCCGGGCCGTCGACGCCTTCGCCTCGGTCTTCAAGGTCCCCCTGATATGGGCCCTCGTCGCCGGAAAGGGGCTTGCCGCCCTGGGCGCGCTCCCCCC
>JAQVGR010000205.1 GCA_028696635.1 Candidatus Krumholzibacteriia bacterium
CGACCGCGCCGCCTCGACGATCTCGCCGTCATCGACCGCCACGGCGGTCCCGCCGGTCCGGTAGATGGCGCGCAGGATCTGGCGGTCCGCCCGGGAGCCGGGGACCCGGATCCCCGGAGCGATCGTATCGGGGTCGGGCCACGGCTCCATGCGGTCGGCCCCCCGCTCGACGGCCCGCACCACCGGCGCGCACCCGGCCGCCTGCACGGCGGCGATCCTCGGGATCGGGCCGGCGAGCCAGCCCAGCTCCTCGAGCTCCTCGTACGCCTTCCACAGCGCCACCACCCCCGTCCCGCCCCCCGTCGGGAAGACGATCCAGTCGGCCGGGGCCTCGAGCTGCGCCTCGAGCTCGAACGCCATCGTCTTCTTCCCCTCGACGCGGCACGGCTCGCGGAAGGTGCTCAGCAGGTGCTCCCCCTCCCCCCGGCCGTCCTCGTCGATGCGTCGCGCCGCGTCGGGGAGGATCCCCGGGACGACGGTGACGGCGGCGCCGTAGGCGGCGCACTCCTCGGCGAACCCCTCGGGCGTGACCGACGGGACGTAGATCCTCACCGGCAGGCCCGCCGCGGCCCCGTACGCGGCAAGCGCGATCCCCGCGTTCCCCGCCGACGGCATCACGGCCCCGCGCGCGCCGAGGTCGAGGAGACGCGAGACGGCTGCCGCAATCCCCCGGGCCTTGAACGACCCGGTCGGATTGTGCTCCTCGTTCTTGATCAGCACCTCGGCCCCTCCGGCCGCGGCGCAGAGCCGCGGCGCGGGGATCAGGGGGGTGTTCCCCTCGCCGAGGGTGACCTCGCGGCCCAGTGCGGGAAGCAGCTCCCGGAACCGCCAGATCCCCCCCGGGCGGGGGGCGAGCAGCTCCTCGCGGCTCGACCGGCGGCGGAGCAGCCCGAGATCGTAGACGGCGAGCAGCGGTCCCGCGCAGGCGGGGCATTCCCCGACCGGAGAGCCAGCCGGGACCTCGCGCTCGCAGTTGCCGCACCGATACCCTTCGAAGGCACGCATGATACCTCCCCGGCCGGCCGGGGCCCCGGCCGTTCGCGCACGATTTTCATTGACCGCCCGCCGTGCCCCGCCCGAATCTTACATCGATGTTCGCCTGGATCGAGATGAACGGCCTCTCGGTCGGGACCGTGCCTGCCCTGGCCGCCGCGGCTCCCCGCCTTCGCGTCCTGTTCTCACCGCGCGGGGGCGGGGTGAGCGCGGGGCCGTTCGCCTCGCTCAACCTCGGCGGCGCCGTCGGGGACTCGCCGCGCGCGGTCGCAGAGAACCGGCGCAGGTTCCTCTCCGCTATCGGAGCCGACCCGCGGCGGATCGCCCGCTGCGCGCAGGTGCACGGGGCGAGGATCGCCGCGGCGAGCCGGGGCGGCGTGTACGAGCGCGCCGACGGCCTGGTCACCGCCGAGCGCGATCTCGGTCTCGTGATCGGTACCGCGGACTGCTTCCCCGTCATACTCCACTCGCCGTCGGAGATGGTCTGCGCCGCGCTGCACGCGGGGCGCTCCGGCGCCGCCGCCGGGATCCTCGAGCGCGGCATCGCCCTGCTCCTCGGCAGGTTCCGCGCCGACCCGCACAACCTCATCGCCGTCTGCGGCCCCGGGATCTGCGGCCGCTGCTACGAGGTCGGCCGGGACGAGGCGATGAAGTTCCCCGCCTGGGCCCGCCGGCGCAGCGCGGGACGCTGGCATATCGATCTGCCCCTCTTCATACGGCGCACCGTCCTCGCCGCCGGCGTGCGGGAGGCGAACTGGTTCGACGCCGGCCTGTGCACCTCGTGCTCGGCGGACCGGTGCTTCTCGCACCGGCGCGACGGAGGCCGCACGGGGCGCCACTGGACGGTGGCGACGATGACGGGCGGCCGGTCCGCGGCGGGGCGCGGGCGCTGAGGCGCCCTCACTCCCCCCCGCGTCTCAGCTTCTCCATCACCGAGGCGATCTTCCCGTCCATCGTGACCGGCTTGTCCGCCCGGTCGTCGATGATCATCGTCGTCAGGACCCGCTCGGCCCCCTCCTCGAAGGGGACGCGGTGCAGCCGCGCGGCCGCGTCGAAGATCGCGTCGAGATCGCCCTCGATGATCGTCGACATCGGGGTGAGGCGGAACGCGATCCCCTCGAGCCGCGCGAGCACCTCGTGGCAGCGGGCCACGTAGCGGCTCACGCTCGTCGAGCCGGTCCCGACGGGGACGACGCTTATCGAGCACAGCGCCATGGAACGCTCCTTTGATTCGGATCGACGACATTCGGATCGACGACGCGATTGACTGTACCACCGGGACACGGTATGCTCCACAGGAGTTTTCGCCGGAAGGACGGGGCGTGAAGCCGCACAGGATCGACGCGATAAAGCCGTTCATCGTGATGGAGGTGCTCGAGCGCGCCCTCGAGCTCGAGCGCGCGGGGCGCTCGATCATCCACCTCGAGATCGGCGAGCCCGATTTCCCCACCCCGCGCGGCATCGTCGAGGCGGCGAAGGACTCCCTCGATTCGGGGGACACCCATTACACCGACAGCCGCGGCCTGTTCGAGCTGCGCCGCGCGATCGCGCGGCATTACGGGAGGACCTGCGGGATCGAGCCCGCCCCGGAGCGGATCCTCGTGACGATGGGGGTGTCGCCGGCGCTGCTGCTCGTCCTCTCGCTCCTGATCGAGGGGCCGGGGGACGAGATCGTGATGGGCGATCCCTGCTATCCCTGCTATCCGAACTTCGTCAGGTACATCGGCGGGGTCCCCCGCCTGGTGCCGACGCGCGAGGAAGAGGGCTTCCAGCTCAGGCCCGGCGACGTGGAGGCGGCGGCGGGGCCGCGCACCCGCGCCGTCATGATCAACTCCCCCGCCAATCCGACGGGGACGACGATCCCCGCCGGCGATCTCGAGGGGATCTGCGCCCTCGGCGTGCCGGTGATCAGCGACGAGATCTACCACGGGCTCGTCTACGGGGAGCGCGCCCGCTCGGCGCTCGAGTACGACGGCGAGGCCTGGGTGCTCAACGGGTTCTCAAAGCTCTTCGCGATGACCGGGTGGCGGCTCGGATACGCGATCATCCCGGACGGGATGCTGCGCAGGATGCAGATCCTCCAGCAGAACTTCTTCATCTCCGCCTGCTCGTTCGCGCAGCGGGCGGCGGTGGCCGCCCTCGAGCGCGATCACCCCGAGATCCCCGACATGATCGCGCGGTACGACGAGCGGCGCCGCTATCTCCTGCGGCGGCTCCCCGAGCTCGGCCTCGAGTACGCCGTCGAGCCGACGGGGGCGTTCTACTTCTTCGTCAAAACGGACCACATCGACCCCGACTCATTCCGCCTCGCCTTCGACATCCTCGAGCGCGCCGGGGTGGCGGTCACGCCGGGGATCGATTTCGGGGCGCGCGGTGAGGGGCATCTTCGCATCTCCTACGCGAACTCGCTCGAGAACATACGCGAGGGGATGGACAGGATCGAACGGTATCTCAACGAACGCTCGGGCGGGCGCCCGGATGGCCGGCGCCCCGCCCGATGAAGGGAGCAGCACGCATGAAACACCCGTCCGGCGCCGCCACGCTGACCGTACTGGCCGCGCTGACCGTACTGGCCGCGCTGTCGCTTTCCGTCCCGGCCGCCGCCGGCCTTCCGGTGGGGCTGGAGATCAAGGGGGGAGTCGGCGTCGGGTACTACTCGATGAGCGATCTCAACGACCATCTCGAGTCGCTGCGGCAGTCGCTCAACGCCAACTTCGAGGAGATCGGCTCGGATTTCAACGTGTTCGCCGAAGGCCGCGTCTGGTTCTACCGGCGGGTGGCGGGGCTGGTCGGGTACGAGCATTACTGGACAGAGGCCTCCATCGCGGCCACCTCGGCCTCGGTCTCGTACAAGGCCCCTGCCGACGTCCTCTGCCTCGGCGGGGTGGTCAACATCTTCTCGTTCCCGACCCTCGTCGACATCAACGCGGGGCTCAGGGGGACCTTCGCCCGGGTCGTCTACGCCGACAACGAGGAGATCGAGACGCGGCTGGTCGAGTACAAGGCGAACGACTACGGGTGGGACCTGTTCGCCGAGGTGAACACGAACTTCTTCAGGCCCCTCGAAGTCGGGTTCACGCTCGGCTACCGGAACCTGACCGTGTCGGGTTTCGAGGACAAGTTCGGCGACGAGGCGGTCTTCAGCACCTCCGGCGATCCCGTCTCGATCGGGTACAGCGGGATGTTCTTCTACCTCACGGCGGGGATCGTCGTCTGGTAACCGTTTGACTTCGCCGCGCCCGGCTGCTATCGTACCTCCCTCGGAAGGCACGGAGGCGATGCGAGCATGAAACTCTCCGACATACCCCGCGCTGCGGTCCTGCTCGACATGCGGGCCGCCACGAAGGACGAGGCGATCGACGAGCTCGTCGACCTTCTCTGCGGCGCCTACCGCCTGAGGGACCGCGACGGGATACTCGAGGCGGTCAGGCGCCGGGAGGAGACGGCGAGCACCGGCGTGGGCATGGGGCTGGCCGTCCCCCACGCGAAGACCGACGCGGTCGACCGCCTCTACATGGCCGTCGGCCTCTCGCGGGGGGGG
>JAQVGR010000206.1 GCA_028696635.1 Candidatus Krumholzibacteriia bacterium
ATCCGGGTACACCGGGATACTCAACCTCTCGTACCATATCGTGTACGACTCGGAATCCCCGTACGACAAGACCACCGTGCTGTACGATGCGTGGGGAGGAGAGAGCACCCTCGCCGAGTACACCGGGACAGGCGATCTCGTCGCCGCCCATGCGATCATCGCCGCTCTGCACGGCACAAAGCTGCGGTTCCGCTTCGAGTCAGACGGCGCCTGGTCCGATCAGGACGGGCTGTGGGACACCGACGGGGCCTGCATCCTCGACAGCATCACCGTCAGCGACGACACCGGGCTGATCGACTTCGAGGATTTCGAGTCTGCGGCGGTCGGCCAGACCGACGTGGGGATCTGGCATGCGGATGCCGGGGAGGCGTTCGGCTCGTACGCGCGCCTGACGAACAACCTGACCGACCCGGACCCGTGCAACGAGAACTACGGCACGGTGGCGGTCTTCTGGGATCCCGCCACCTGGGACCCGATGCAGCCGGGGTACGCGGTGACCCCGTATTGCAAGGGCTCCGGCGGGATCAGCGCCCCCTGCCAGGACGAGCGCCTCGTATCTCCCCTTATCGATCTGGCCCGCTTCAGCACCAGCTGCGACGAGAACCAGGACGCCGGCATCCCGCCGGCCGAACTGACAGGTCTCGGGGGATTGATCCTGCGGTTCACCTCGTACTACGATCTGCCTCTTTCCAACCTCGTGTTCGCCACCTGGGCCGTCCGCGAGATAGAGAACGACTGCCCGGGCGAATGGCGCAAGCGCGACTTTCTCTACTACCGGCCGTCAGGGTGGTACTTCGGCAACGGAGGCGATATCAGCGATCTGATCAGCGCAGACACGATGCAGGTCTCCCTCGGGGTCGTCGACATGTGCGACGCGTGGTACATGGTCTACGGGGATTGCGCCGAGCACACGCCGACGCCCTGGTACGACAACGTGCGCCTGTACCGGTACGAGTCGACCGGCCCGCAGTGGTATGTCCGCCGGCTCGACCTCTTCCAGGACACCTTCCCGGCCGATGAGTTCGATCTCGAGAGCTGGTGCCGGGCCGACATGGCGAACGACCTTCGCGCGAACGACGATCCGGTGATCGATCCGGGGGACTCTGCCGTCGTCTCCTGCTCGGCCGCGCTGGCCGGCGCGCTCGACACCCTCCCCACCGGCGAGGCGAAGGTATACTGCCACGTCAACGCCCAGTACATCGGGCCCGATCCGGCCAAGCCGGATCTGTCCGGTTCGATTCTCGCCGGCTCGTACGGGAGCTATGCCTTCGAGGACGGGGACTGGACGGTCCTGCTCTGCGCGCAGGCGCTCACCGGCGCCGGCAATCCGGTCCAGGACAGGTACATGATCGATCTCAACGACTCGCTCTTCACCCGCGGATATATGGTCGAGTATTATTTCAAGGCCTATGCGCTCGGCGGGGGGAGCAGCACGTATCCCGAGGACGCAGAAGATCCCTACGGCAAGCGTCTCGAGTTCACCTGCCTGCCGACGCTGGCCAGCAAGGCGCTGTACGTCGACGATTACGACGGCCGGGGGACCTTCGAGGGAACGGTCCAGACTTACTTCGACGGGACATATCTCAGGCATTACGGGCTTATACCCGAGATACCCGACCGGTACGACGTGAACGACCCTTCCTCGGGAGTGAGCAACGGGATCGGCGCATACGCGCACCCCTCGCATCTGAGACAGGCGTATGAAACGATCATATTCGACGCGGGGGACCTCGGCTCCTGCACGATCAGCGAGGGAACGGCGCACTCGGATAAATCGAACGACGCGGCGCTGCTCGTCGACTTTTTGCAGAACACGGAGCACAAGGTCGGCCTGTGGGTCCTCGGCGACGACGTTGCGTACGATCTCGACGGATCGTCCGCGGCGGTCGCCGTCGAGCTGATGAGCGCGATCTGCGGGGTCACGCTGGCGCACGACAGCTACTTCGATCTCACGGGCGGTATCTCCGGCGGCGGCGTGCCGAACCCCGTCGTGGACGGAGTCCCCGGCACACTCTTCGACGGGCTCGAGTACTACGCCTTCGGCGGTTGCCCGCAGATCAACCGGTTCGACGTGCTCGCGGCGACCGGTCCGGGCGCGTACTGCCTGCGGTATCCCGATTACGGCTCGACGCAGTACTATGCCGGCGTCTTTACCGACCAGATCAACAACTTCGGCTACCCGATGCGGACGGTCTGGGTCGGGCACAGCTTCATGTACATCCGGGACAACCCGGCTACAGGCCCGATGGCCCGCGGGGATATGTGGTGGGACGTGAACACGTTCTTCGAGGGAGGGACGGACTGGACGGACGCGGATGCGACCCCCGCCGCGACGGCGATGTCGCGCTGCTGGCCGAACCCGTTCAACCCGGTCACCACGATCTCGTTCACGCTGCGCGAGAAGGGGCCGGTGTCGCTGAAGATCTACGACGTCTCGGGGCGGCTCGTGCGCACGCTGGTAGAAGAGACGCGGGGGGCGGGGCGGCACGAGATCGTCTGGGACGGCCGCAACGACGGCGGCCGCGGGGTGGCGAGCGGGATCTACTTCTGCCGAATGGTCGCGACGGAGTTCGAGCGGACGGAGAAGATGGTGCTCTTGAAATAGCCCCGAGGGGATTATCCCCGGGCGGATTCATCCCCGGCCGGATTCATCCGCGAGGGGCCTAGACGAGGGGGTTCTGCGCCATGAGACACGAATGTCGCCGCGGCGCGCCGATCGTCGCTGTGTGTCTTATCGCCGTCGCGCTGGTCCTCGCCGTGGCCGGCGAGGCGCAGGCCCGCGATCCGCGCCCCCGGCGCCTCGTCCCGATGCGCGACGCCCCCGAGGGTCTCGCCGCGGAGACTCCCGACGGACGGGAGCCCCTCCGGGCGACAGCGGCGGTCGACACATACTGCATCGTCTGGTATGACTTCGATCCGTTCGACTGGCAGGGATGGACGCGCAGGGACTGCACGGCCCAGCGGGACACCTTCTTTCATATCGATGACTTCTCGGGGCTCGGCGGCGGGACCTACGGCAGGCTCGTGCCGATCGAGGGGAGCCGCTCGGCATGGTGCGGGGCGCGGCCGGGGAGCGACGAGTACCTCTGCGGCTGGCAGGCGGCGCCCGGGTACGGGAACGGCTGGGACCAGGCGCTGGTGACGCGGATGTTCGCCTTCACGTCCCCCGTGAGCATCTCGTTCCACGGGGTCTTCGATTCGGAGCCCGATTACGATCAGACGAGCGTCGAGTACCAGAACTCCTGGCACGGGGACTGGGTGGTCGTCGCGGCGTACGACGGGGTCGTCGACACGGTCGCGACGTACACGCTCTACCTGTCCCAGGCGTGGACGAAGCTGCGTTTCCACTTCACCTCCGACGGCGCGTGGTCGGACCAGGACGGGCTGTGGGACACAGACGGCGCCTGCGTCATAGACAGCATCACCGTCTCGGACGACGGCCTGTTCGGGACCAACTTCGAGGATTTCGAGCCCCCCGATCTGATCCCGCACCTGATGATCTGGCATTTCCAGCCGGGGAAGTTGGGGTTCGGCATGCACTCGGGGCTCGCGACGAACCTGATCGACAAGGATCCCTGCGGGGGCAACGTCACTGCGCAGATCGTCTTCCACGAGGGATCGCCGTGGCCGAGCGACGAGTACCCGGGATTGATGGAGACCCCGTTCTGCGCCGGCGGCGGCGGTCTCGAGTGGCCCTGCCAGAACGAGGTCGTACGGTCGCCGCTGATAGACATGACCCGCTACAGCACCGCCTGCGACGAGACGCAAGACGCCGAGATCCCGCCGGGGATCCTGCCCGAGCTCGGGGGGACGGTGCTGCGGTTCACGGTCTACCGCGACAACCCGCTGCAGAACCTCGCCTACTATTCCTGGCGCATACGGCCGTGGTTCGACGGGTGCCCCGCTCAGTGGCAGGACCGCGAGTTTGTCTACTACGGCGCGGAGCGGGAGTACCTGCAGCTGAGTTACGATATGAGCGACCTCATCGCCGGCGACGATCCGGTTCAGATCGAGCTCATCATGCGCGACATGTGCGACGTCTGGTACCTCGTCTACGGCGACTGCGCCGAGCACACACCGGCGCCGTACTTCGATAACGTGCGCCTCTACCGGTACTCGACAGCCGGGCCGCAGTGGTACGTGCGCAGGCACACCCTGTTCCAGGACACATTCCCCGGTGAAGAGGGAAATCTCGAGAGCTGGTGCCGGGCCGACATGGCGATGGATATCAACTGGGACGCCGGGGGGTCGATCGTGCCGGGAGACTCGGCGGTGATCATCTGCGCGGCGGAGCCGAGCGGCCTCGATACGCTCCCGACCGGTGAGCCGCGCGTCTACTGCCACGTGAACGCCGAGTATATCGGGGCCGGATCGAAGCCGGACCTGGCCGGCCCGCAGCTCGTCGGCGACTGCGGACGGTATGTCGGCGACGACGGGGACTGGACCGTCTTCCTCTGCG
>JAQVGR010000207.1 GCA_028696635.1 Candidatus Krumholzibacteriia bacterium
AAGGTCGTCGCGCGTCACGGATGTGACGATCACGTGGGCCAGGCCGAGCTCGGAAGCGGCGGCCGCTATGCGGGCCGGCTCGCCGGCGTCCGGCGGGGCGGGAGCCCCCTTGGCGACCGAGCAGAAACGGCACCCCCTCGTGCAGACGTCGCCGAGCATCATGAAGGTGACCTTGCCCCTCGCGTAGCATTCGGCCCTGTTCGGACAGAGCCCTTCCCTGCATATCGTGTGGAGATCGTTGCGCCGCACGACCCCCTCTATCCGGGACGAATCGGCGAGGAGCGGGATCGTCCTCCTCAGCCAGGAGGGAAGCCTCTCGCTGCGGCGTGTGCCGGTGGAGCATGTCATGTATAGTCCGGTACCTCGACGGTAGTCCGTTCAGTACTGTTTCCGATGCCGCGCCGGCAGGATGCCGAGCTGCTCGCGGTACTTCGCCACGGTCCTGCGCGCTATTATCAAACCGTCGTCGCGCAGCATGTCGGCGATCTTCTGGTCGCTGAGAGGCTTCTTCGCGTCCTCTTTCGCGATGATCTCCTTGATATTGAGCTTGGCGCTCTTCGCGGAGACCTCCTCGCCCGATTCCGTGCTCAGGGCCGAGCTGAAGAAATACTTCAGCTCGTATACGCCGCGCGGCGTCTGGACGTACTTGTTCGTCGTCACGCGGCTGACGGTCGATTCGTGCATGCCGATCTTGATGGCGACCTGCTGGAGCGTCAGGGGCCTGAGCGCCCCCGCGCCCTTCTCGAAGAAATCGCGCTGCGCCTCGGCGATGCTCTCCATCACCTTGATCATCGTGCGGCGCCGCTGCTCGATCGTCTGGATCAGCCACTTGGCGTTCTTGAGCTTGCTGTTGATGAAATTCCGCGTCTCCTCGCTGATCTCGTGATCCCCCTGGAGCTCGCTCCGGTACGACTGGCTGATGCGCAGCCTCGGCACGTTGCGGTCGTTGAGGAAGATGACGAACTTGTCGCCGACGCGCTCCACGACCAGATCGGGGATGACGTACCTCGGGCCCTCGGAGAAGATATCGAGGCCCGGCTTCGGGTTGAGGCTTCCGATCACCGCGGCCTGCGCCTGAACCTCTTTCAGGGAGATCTTGAGCTTCTTGGAGATGTCCAGGTACTTCTTCTGCTTGAACTCCTCGAAGTGATCCGAGACGATCCGGGCGGCGAGGCTGTCGAGCATGTCCTTCGTCTTGAGCTGTATGAGGAGGCACTCCCGCAGGTCACGCGCTCCCACGCCGACGGGCTCGAAGGTCTGGATGGTCTTCAGCACCTTCTCGATCTCCTCGTCGGTCGTGCTGAACGTGCGCGCGATTTCCTTGACCGGGCATACGAGATATCCCGAGTCGTCGAGATTGCCGATGATATACGCGCCGATCTCGAGAATGCGCTCGTCCTCGGTCTCGAGCCGCAGCTGGCTCATCAGGAAATCGGCGAAGCTCGGCTTGGCGACGGGGACACGCTCGAGGAAATCCTCGCGCTCCTCCACCTCGGCCGTTCCGCCCCCCATGCCGAACGCCGTTTCGAAGTAGTCGTCCCACTCGTCCTCCCGGCGTGCGGGCTCTTCGGGCTCCTTTTCGGCGGATCGATCCTCCTCGGCGGGCGCCTCCTCGTCGAGGGCCTCGGTCTCCTCGATCTCGTCGACCTCCTCGAGCATGGGGTTCTGCAGGATCTCCTGGCGGAGCACCTGCTGGAGCTCCTGCGTGGGCATCTGGAGAAGCTTCAGGGCCTGCTGCAGCCGCGGCGTCATCACGAGCCGCTGCTGCATGCCGAGGCGCATGTTGATCTTCATTTCCATGCGGTAACGTCCTGTCTCACAGCCGGAACGCCTCGCCGAGGTAGATCTCCCGGACCTCCGGGTCCGAGGCGAGATCGTCGGCGGTTCCCGACCGCTTTATGCTTCCTTCATACATGATATACGCTCTATCCGTTATTGACAACGTCTCGCGGACGTTGTGATCGGTGATAAGCACGCCGAGCCCGCGCTCGCGCAGCTTCACCACGATCCCCTGCAGATCGGCGACGGCGATCGGATCGATCCCGGCGAACGGCTCGTCGAGGAGCATGAACGAGGGCTCGGTGACGAGCGAGCGCGTCACTTCGACCCGCCGGCGCTCGCCGCCGGAGAGCTGGTAGCCGTAGCTCCGGCGCAGGTGCTCGACGTTGAGCTCGCGCAGCAGGGATTCGAGGCGCTCCAGGCGCTCCTCCTTCGAGATCCCGATCGTCTCGAGTATCGCCATGAGATTGTCCTCGACGGTGAGCTTGCGGAAGATCGAGGCCTCCTGGGGGAGATAGCCGATCCCCTTCCGGGCCCGGCGGTACATCGGCAGGCCGGTAATGTCGTCGCCGTCGAGGAAGACGGAGCCCCCGTCCGGCTTGATCATGCCGACGAGCATGTAAAAGCAGGTCGTCTTCCCCGCGCCGTTCGGCCCGAGCAGCCCGACGACCTCGCCCCGCTGCACGTTGATCGAAACGTCGGCGACGACGCGGCGCTTGCCGTAGATCTTGACGAGCCCCTCGCAGCCGAGGCCGCCGCCCGCCGTCGGGGCTCCGGTCGTACCGGTCATCGCGGCCCTCCGTCCCGCTCGCGTTCCCCGCGAACCTCCTCGTCGACGAGCCCGTCGTCGTCGCGCAGGAAGGCGCGCACGTCGCGCTTGATGTCGACGTTCTTCAGCTCGGGGTACCCGGTGAAGCCGTACCCGGTGAGGATGTCGTCTCCGCGCGTGACGGTGACGAAGTCCTCCGAGTGGATCTCGCCGAGCTCGCGAAGATACACGAGGCTCTCCGTCTCGAGGGTGTACCCCTCGCTCGTGGTGATCACGACGTTGCCGAGCGCGGTGAGGTCGTGGGAAACCTGGTTGTATTCGCCCTTGTCGGCGGTGAGCACCGAGGAGACCTCGCCGTTTTCGTCGTAGAACCTGATCCGGGGAGTGTCGGTCACGAGGAGCTTGCGGCTCGTGTATATGCGCGCGACCGGCGCCTCGAGAATCCACTTCACCCTGCCCGAGTCGCTCTCCATAGTGGTGAAATCGGCGAACTCCTGATCGGCCATCTCCCCGGTTGCGAGCGATCGCTGCGGACGCTCGTTCTCGCTGCACGAGGCGAGCGCCGCGGCGGCGGCCGCGATCAGTATGAACGTCGTTTTCTTCATGCTCTCACCAACGGGACGCTTCGTCCCCAGTCGGTCCCGTCCCCCTCACAATAGTCTTTTTGCGCGCACATTTCCAGGGTTTCAGGGCGCCTGCGCCAGCGGTCGTGGAACCAGACCCACTGCTGCGGACAGAGCCGTATTAAGGCCTCGATCGCCTCGACTCCCCGCACGGTGAGCCGCTCGACCCGCTCGCTCTCGGGAAGCTCCTCGGGCGGGATCTCGAGCTCGGGAAGGATCGTCACACGGTGCATCCCGTCGGGCCGTAGATGGATCCCCATCGGCACGATCGCCGCCCCGCTGCGCAGGGCGAAGACCGCCGGGCCCACCGGGGTGTGGGCCGGAGCGCCGAAGAAGGGGACCATGATCCCGTCGACGTCGATATCCTGGTCGACCAGCATGCCGAGCAGCTTCCCTTCCCTGAGCGCGCGGAACCCGGAGACGGCGGCGGCGCCGCGTTCGAACGACTCGATCCCGTGACGTCCGCGCATCCTGACGAGGATGCGGTCGAGCGACCTGTTCTTCAGGGAGCGGGCAATCACGCTCACCGGGTACCCCTTCGCGGAAACGAACGCCGCCATCATCTCCCAGCATCCGATGTGTCCCGTCAGCACGACCACGCCCCTGCCCCGCCGGCGTGCATCACGGAGGTGCTCCTCCCCGGAGACGGTGCAGGAGGCGAGCACGCGCTCCTTCGAGAGCCGTACGAGCCGCAAGGCGTCGAGAACGTTGGCGCCGAGCGCCCGGAACGATCCCTTCGCGATCGCCTCGATCACGAGCCGCGGCGCGCCGGGGAAAGCGAGCGCGAGGTTCGAGAGCGCGCGCTCGCGGTCCGTCCGGCAGCACCGGTACGCGACCGAACCGAGATCTCTGAACAGTGAAAGACCAGCGCGTCGCGGCAGTGTGACGGCCGTTGCGATGAGGAGGCGGGCGAGCAGCGTCTCGCCGGTCCTTCTGGCCGTTTTTCTCATCTTTTTCCGCAGGCCACTGGACAACCTGTATCCTCCCGTGCCGTTTCCCCGCCGGCGCCGTTCCGCCAGATCGCGTTGCGATACAAGGCGGTTGCGGCGTTCCTGCCGGAGATATAGCACAGGCCGAAGAGGTATTTCAAGCAATGTGTGTGCCAAAAGTACAACCGGCGGCGTCCGCTCGCGTTACGTGCCCCGGGGTCGGGGACCGGCGCTTCCCCTCCGAACCCCGCGAGGCACGAGGGGTTCGTCGGGGGAGCGCCGCCCTCCTTCGCAGACACCCCTCGATCTGTGTGAGGGTGGGGGCCCGGTGTCCTCCCCGAGGAAACCCTCGTTC
>JAQVGR010000208.1 GCA_028696635.1 Candidatus Krumholzibacteriia bacterium
GCGTCCCTCCGATCGTTTTGACCGCCTGTCGCGGTATTCAAGGTCTTCCGCCGAGATCGGAGATCCTGTTTCGGAGTCGGGGACACGCGCTTGGCGACCTCGCGCTCCACTGCGTTCGGTGCAGCGGCCCTTCGCTCGATGGCTGTGCGTTCCAGAGTGGCTCCTGCTCCGTTCCTTGCCGCCCTGGAGCGATTCTCTGGAACCGCCGCTCTCGCCTGCACATCGCCCCTGGTCGCCGATCTCTTGTCGGCCTCGAACTTGTCGGTGCGTATGTCCATAGGACGCTTCGTGATCGTCTGCACCGGGACCTGCCGGCTGACAACCCTTTCCACCCGTGTGCGCTCCGGAGCGCGCTTGACCGCGCCTTCGCGCCGGAACACATCACGGAGGAGCGGACGATCGATGCCGTTGCGCCCTATGTGATCGTCGCAGAAGTTGTTGATGTGCACCACGACCCAGATATTGATGTCGTCATAGTCCCAGGGATTCGGCCAGTAGCGGTTCGGAGGCGGCATGGGCGCCCACCCGCAGTAAGTACCGTAGGTGTACCACTGGACACGGGCAGGCGACCATTCGTATCCCGGCACCCAGAACCAGCCGATGCTCCGATCAAAATACCAGTAGCCGTAATGGTAGACGATGTCGCCGAAAGGCTCGTAGGAATACCACGCCCAGCCGCCGGTCGTCCATACCCAGCGGCCGTCATAGAAGGGAGCCCAGCCTTCGTCGACGTACGGACACCATACGACGCCATACGGCTGGATTCTCACCCAGTCGCCGTAGCGAGTGAGCAGGCTGTACCCGCCCGTGTTATAGTCGACCCCCACGGACACGCGCAGGAACGCCGAGGCGTCGCGCGTCTGTCCGAGGGCTATGAAGAACACGCATACCAACAGCAGGAGGCTTAACCTCTTGCCCGACCGGAGCGTCAGGTGCTTGTACATGTCCTTCCCTCCTTTCGGGATCGGAGCCTTTCGGGGCATCCACTGGTATCGTCGGAGGAAAGGGTGGAAAGGTTACCTCTGCGGGGCGATATCTGCCGCGGCGACAGGCTCCGTGACCCGCACGACCCGCTCGTGAAACCGTATTGTATCACCAGCGGGAAACCTTGCAGTTCGGACGGTGATCTGAGATACTGTTCCTCGTGAGAGCAGGCACCATACTGATCGCCGCCGCCGTCCTTGCTATGGCGCACCCTGGCGCGGCATCGCCGGCCGGCGGGCAGGAACTCGCCGGCGGCGAGCGCGTGGACACGATCGTCGTCAGGCCCCCGCTATTCTCTCTTACACTCCCCGCTCGCTACACCGAGCCGAGGCTTGATTTTTCGCTCACCGCCCCCGCGCGGCCGAACCTCTCGGGATTCGAGCTGCACCGCCTCTCCCCCATGGAGAGCACACTGAAGGGGGCAGGCGCCGGAATGACGCTCGGCTTCATGGCCGGCGCCCTCGGAGAGATGGGCGGCGCCTGGGACGAGAAGAGCGCCTTCGGGATCGCCGGAGCCGCAGCGATCTTCGGGGCGCTCTACGGAAACAGCAGGGCCGACGACAGGGGTTGGAGCCTGCAGATCCGCCTCGACCGGGACGGGGCGCTTCCCGGTTCCACGCTTCCGCCCCGCTGATACATTCTTACCGTCCGGGCCGCGATGATCGTCACTCGGGGATATCGAGGAGCTCGCACACCTCCCGGTAGGGCATCGATTCGAGCGAGCGGATCAGCTGCGCGCCGGTGATCCCCGATCCGACGGCCGCCTCGTCGATAACGCCCCCGGGGATCAGGACGTACCTGACCAGATTCTGAGGGGGAATAACGACCGGATCGATTGTGGGGCTCGCAATTATCCAGTACACGACCTTTATACTGCCGGCCTGCGCCCGGAACAGGAAACTGTAATTCACGTCGGCGAGGGTGACGGGGAGCTGGCTGATCTCGGGATTGAGCCCCACGAACCTCATGTAGACCATCACGACGCCGTTGTCGATGATATCCTGAGTCAGCGACGCCGTCGTCATCGTGTACGAGCGCTCATGGACGCCGAAGACCGTTGCGAGCGTCCAGGTCTCCGGGCTGTACCAGTCCGAATAGATGACGTTCGCCGTGCCTGCGGGCCCCCTCGGTCCCTCCGGCCCCTCGCAGCCGAGGATCGCGAGGACGAACACGATCAGAAGCACGCAAGCGCCGTGGATCTTCATTCTCTCCCTCCCGGGTTTGAAGTTGAAGCGGTTCGGATGAATCAAGCGCTAC
Organism: Candidatus Krumholzibacteriia bacterium; assembly: GCA_028696635.1. GTDB lineage: Bacteria > Krumholzibacteriota > Krumholzibacteriia > Krumholzibacteriales > Krumholzibacteriaceae > JAQVGR01. Next base: position 2,242 of record JAQVGR010000208.1, read on the forward strand.
CCTGAGGGAAGTCCGGTACCGTGTCAATACTTCTCGGCGTCGCTCCGGCCCCCGACCACCCGCTTCCACAGGAAGTAGCACGGGATCCCGGCGATCACGGTGACGATCGCGGCCGCAGACTCCATCGGTCTGTTGACGAAGGCGACGATCATCAGAACGAGGGTCACGGCGAGGAAGAAGAGGGGGACCGCGGGGAAGAGCGGTGTTCGCACCGCAGTCTCCTCCCCTATCCCCCGCCGGCGGGCGATGAAGATCCCCGCCACGGCGAGCCAGGGGAAGATCCCCAGGGCGAACCCCAGGTAGACCATCAGCTGCTCGAACGAACCGGCGATCACCATCGCCGCGGCGAGCCCCCCCTGAATCAGTATCGATCGCCCCGGCACGCCATGCCTCGGGTGCACGCGCGCGGCGAACGGGAAAAAGAGCCGATCGCGCGCCATCGCGAAGTAGACCCGCGGCCCGATGATGATAAAGGCGCTCAGCGAGGAGAGGAGCGCGACGGCGACGAGGATCCCGAGCGCGCGCCCCATCCACGGACCAAGCGCGGCGACCGCCGCCTTCTCGACAATGGCGATCGTCCCTCCGATCTCCCCGTACGGGAGCGCCCTGAGGACGAAGAGGTTGACGGCGAGGTAGAGCGCGATCACGACCGCCGTGCCGCTCACCAGCGAGACCGGTATCGTGCGTCCGGGCCTGCGCAGCTCGCCGGCGATATACGCCGAGGCGTTCCAGCCGCTGTACGAGAACATCACCAGCATCATCGCCGTGCCGAAAGCGAACGCTCCCCCGCTCCCGCCGGCCGCGGGGGACGCGGACCCGCCGGCGGAGGCGCCGACCCCGGCAAGGCCGGCCCCGGCGATCCCGGCGACGATAAGGATCTTCACGGCGGTGAGCACGTTCTGCACGCGCGAGCCGGCCCGAAGTCCGAACCAGTGAAGGATCGTGAACGATGCGATGACGGCGATCGAGACGGCCTTGCGCACGAGGACCGGATCGATCCCGGCGAGCGCCCCGCCGAAGGAGGGGAACAGATACTCCGAGAATCCCATCGCCGAGGCGGCGATCGGGGCGGAGAACCCTACGAAGAAGCTTGTCCAGCCGGTGAGGAACCCGAGCAGCGGGTGATACAGGCGGCTCAGGTAAAGGTACTCTCCCCCCTCGTCGGGCATGCGCGTGGCCAGCTCCGCGTAGCAGAGCGCCCCCGCCATGGCGATCGCCCCGCCGAGAATCCAGCAGGCGAGCACCCATCCGGGGCCGGGGAGGAATCCCGCGATGATCCCCGTCGTGGTGAAGATCCCCGCTCCGATGATGTTGGCGATGACGATGCTGGTCGCCGCGAAAGTCCCGATTTCGCGGCGGACATCTTCGCCCTCATACGGACCGCTCATGCACCCTCCCCGCCGGCCGGGCGGACGGATCGTTACACCTTATACCGAGGCCGCTCCTGATTTGTTTCATTGGAACCGTCCAGGGCGTTTTATCGTATCAGATAGCAACCTCAGCGGACAGAAAGGAGTCCCGCATGGGTTCACCGATTATCAGATCCGCGGCTCTTGCCGTGGCGATGCTCGCAGCCGTAGCCCTGCCCGTTTGCATAACCGCCCAGGTCACCGAGGAATCGGGACCGGGGGTAGAAGCCCTCGCCGGCCTGCAGGCCGATTACGACAGGGCGATGTCGGAAGGGCGCTACGACCACGCCGTCTCGGTCGCGGAGCAGATCGCCGAGATCGCCTGGCCGCTGCACACCGACTGCATGTACAACACGGCGCGAGCCCTCTGCAGGGCGGGCAGTCGCTCCGAAGCGTACGAATACCTGTTCTGGGCGATAGACTCGGGGTTCTGGGACTCGGCGCGCATGATGCAGGAACCCGACTTCGAGAACCTCCGCGAGGAACCGCTGTTCAAGCGTCTGGCCCGCACGGCGCGGGCGAACGGGTATATCTGGATGCTCGAGCGCGACGAGCGCGAGGATTTCCAGATGTCGGAGCGGATCATGGAATCGCTCGAGCTGCGCCCCGGCCTGCGCGTGGCCGACCTCGGGTGCGGCTCGGGGTACTTCACGATCCCGGTGGCGAGGGCCGTCATGCCGGGTGGCACGGTCCTCGCGATCGACGCCTGGCAGGACATGCTCGACTACCTCGATCGGCGCCTCGAAATCGAGGGTCTGGACAACGTCACGCCGGTCAAGGTCGAGCGCGACGACCCGC
>JAQVGR010000209.1 GCA_028696635.1 Candidatus Krumholzibacteriia bacterium
CTTCCCCGTGCACATCGCGACGGCGACGTCGCACTTCATCCTGGCGATCATGGCGCTGGCCGGGACGGTCGTCCATGCCGCGGCCGGTTCCTTTACGCAGGGGAGCGTCCACCGGACGGTGTGTCTCGGCGCCGGCGCGCTGATGGGGGCGCAGGCCGGAGCGGCTCTCGCCTCCCGCGTGCGCGGGGCGTGGATCATCCGCGGCCTCGCGGGAGCGCTCGCCCTGGCGGGGATGCGGATCCTGGTCATGGCGCTGCGGCGGTGAGAGAGCCGCTGTGGGGCGGCCGGACGGCGCCGTGAAGCGCTGCACGAAACGAAAGGAGACGGTGATGATAACGAGGAAGCTGGACGATATCGAGATCATGGACAACGCACACACTGTCGACGCGAGAAACCTGTACGACACCGCAGATGCCATGATCACGGTCATCACGCTCCGGCCGGGCCAGTCGCTGAAGCGCCACATCACTCCCGTCGACGTGGCCTTCTACGTACTGAACGGAACGGGGATCGTCGAGATCGGCGACGAAAAGCGGGAAGTGGACGCCGATACCCTGGTGGAGAGCCCGAAGGATATCGTGCATTGCTGGTACAACGAGAGCCCTCAGCCGCTTCGTTTCATGGTGATAAAGGCGCCGCGGCCGACCCGCAAGACGGTGTTCGTCGGGGCCTGACGGCGGGCGGCCCGGAAGCGGCCGCCGGAGCACGGAAACTCGAACAGGGAGTGAGATCATGACAAAGAGAAAGATTTACATCACCGAACTGGACAAGAAGCGGCTCGAGGAACTGATCGCGGTGGCGATGAACTTCGGGAGTCACGACAGGATGGATCTCGAGGCCCTGGCGGGAGAACTCGCCCGCGCGAAGGTCGTCCCGGCCAGGGAGGTGCCGCCGGACGTGGTGACGATGAACTCGAAGGTCGTGCTGCACGACATGGACACCTCCGAGGAGATGACCTATTCGTTGGCATTCCCCAGGGATGCGAACGTCGACGAGGGGGCCATATCGATCCTCGCCCCGGTGGGCACGGCGATACTCGGGTACTCCGCCGGGGATATCATCGAATGGCCGGTTCCGTCAGGGATCAGGCGTATCAGGATAGAGCGCATCCTGTACCAGCCGGAGGCCGCCGGCGATTATCATCTGTGACATCGCCCTTGCGACTCCCTCGAGGCACCTGCGGGTCGGCGGTAAGATCCCCGTAACCGCTCTCCCGCTGACCGGCAGTGGTGTAAAATCGCATTTACACTTCCGCAGTGCTGTGGTATACTCCTCATTGATATAGGGATCTTCCGATCAACATTCCAGAGAGGGCTGTGTATGCCCTTGCGAATCTGAACGGGAACGTTTTCTCCCGGCGGGAGAACGGCGCACGCCTCATCGGTATCCATATCCGTTCCGAATCCGGAAAGAGACCGGTCCACGCCTCTCCGGGGACGGAGACTTTTCCAGAGAAAGATCGCAGGGGGGCGCCGCCATCCGGGCGGCGCCGGCCATGAGAGAGACGAGGCCGGAGATCGCCATCCGGGCGGCTCCGGCAGGGCACATTCACCGGGAGGGGCCACGATGAGACGAACCGCATACGCGATGCGCGCGGCGGCGGCGATTGCGCTGCTTCTCGCCTCGGATGCGCAGGGGACGCGGATCGAGCACCGCACGCCGCGGCAGATGGGCGCCGGATCGGCGCTCGTCGTGCAGGGCCGGGTAGCCGGCATCCGCTCGTACTGGAACGGGACCCGCACGAAGATACTGACCGAGACGCGGATCTCGGTAGACCGATCGCTCAAGGGGGACGCGGAGGGAGAGGTCGCCGTCATCCAGCTCGGCGGGACGGTCGGCCACGTGCGGATGCGCGTCGAGGGAGCCGTCTCGTGGGAGCGGGGCGAGGAAGTCCTTCTCTTCCTCGAGCCGTTCCGCCCCGGCTCGTACCAGGTCTACGGCCTCTCGCTCGGCAAGTACCGGGTAGAGCGCGACGGGCGCGGCCGCGCCTTCGTTCGCGGCGCGGGCCACGGAGCGGCAGAGCCCCTCGGCGCGCCGGAGCGGGAGGGCGACTCGCGCGTCCCGCTCGATCTCTTCATTAACGACGCCCTCGACGGGCGGATGTAGGAAGGAGGATCGCCATGAATGCCAGGACACTCTTCGTTGCGTTCATCGCGGCGGTCTTCCTCGCCGCTGCGCTCTCCGTGCACGGCGGCGACCGCCCGCTGCTCCGGATCCCCGGCGACAGCGACGGCGACGGGGTTCCCGACACGGCCGACGCCTGTCCCTCGGTTGACGCCTCGTTCTTCGACCGCGACGGCGACGGATGCGTCGACGATCCCGCCGGCGCCCGGCACACCGAGTACTGGACCACCGACCGGCTTCCGTTCGTGTACTGGATCTGCGCCGACGGCGCGCCGGGCATCACCGACGGGAGCGATCTGGCCGCCCTGCAGGCGGCGATGGACGCCTGGGCCGCGATCCCCGGGACCGACTTCAGCGTCAGTTACGCGGGGACCACGCCGCAGCAGGACGCCGACGCGCTCGACCGGATCAACCTGATCACCTTCAGCGACGACACCTACCCGTTTCCCACCGCCGTGCTCGCCGTGGGGATATCGACCTCGTTCACCGTCGACTCGACGTACGAGGGGACCTTCTACCGGCCCGGACAGATCGTCGACGCCGACATGATCTTCAACCCGCTCAAGAGTCTCAGGACGCCGACGTCGGGGAGCGGCACGATAGACATCCAGAGCGTCGCAACGCACGAGGCAGGGCACCTCTTCGGGATCTCGCACTCGCCGGTACGCTCCTCGACGATGTTCTACGTCCTCCCGCCGGGGACCGGCGCGGCGACGCTGGAGACCGAGGACGAGACGGTATTCCTCAAGGCGTACGGCAACGCCGCGGCGCTCGCGCAGATGAACCGAATCGACGGGAAGGTCGTCGACGGCGGCAGCGGCGCCGGAGTGCCCGGCGTGATCGTCTGCGCGGTGAGCATCGCCGGCGGCGATACCCTCGCGAGCGACTATACCCTGCCCGACGGGAGCTACCACTTCGTCGGTCTCCCCGACGGAGGGTACTACATCGGGATTCACCCGCTCGACGGCACCTCGGCGATCGGGTATCTCGAGCCGTCGTACATCAACACGCTCGTCGACACCACCGCGGTCACCGCGGTGGTGTCCGAGTGGTGGGACATCGCCGAGTCGAACAACGACGATTCCGGGGCGAAGGACGCGATATCGCTCGGCGGCGGCCAGGCGGTCGCCGATATCGATATCATCACCAACATAGACGCCGTTTCGCCCGAGATCATGGCGATGACCCCCGGCCAGTCGGCGACCGGCGTACTGATCAGCGCGGCGCTGAAGATCACCTTCAGCGAGCCGATAGACTACACGACGATCTCGGGGAACTTCGAGGTGAACGACCCGTCCGGGGGCTTCGTCACCGGGTCGGTCGCCGTGCTCAACGACGACTCGATCCTCGCCTTCACCCCGGCCGGCGCGTACGATTTCGCCACCGATTACACGCTCACCCTCTCCACGGGCCTCAAGGACAGGTTCGGGAACGGGCTCTCGAGCCCCTTCGTCTCGACCTTCACGACCCAGACGGCCCCGCCGCTCGGCATCCAGTACCTCTCGCCGAACAAGGGGGTCGTCGGATCGAAGGTCGTCATCAGCGGGACCGGCTTCTCGTGGATCCCCGAGCAGAACACCGTCATGTTCGGCGCCGAGCAGGCCCCGGTGAGCAGCGCCTTCCCCTTCCGGCTCGTCGTGACAGTTCCGATAGGGGCGACGACCGGCCTGGTGACGGTGACGACAGCCGAGGGGACGAGCAACGGGCTCACCTTTACGGTGCTTTCGCAGGAGGAGATCGCCAGAGGGTTCCAGTCCGGCGAGACCGAGCTTTACGAGACGCCGCGGATGCTCGCCGTCATGCCCGACGGGAACTGGGCATACGTCGCCACGGACGCAGGGGTCGCGGCGGTCGCGGTCGATCCCGGCCAGGCGGGGTACCTCGACGTCGAGCCGATCCCCGTCCCCGGCGGTGTGTGCGGCCTCGACGCGATGCCGGGGGGGAAGCTCGTCTACTGCGCCGGAGTCGGGAGCGGACAACTCCACGTGATCGACACCGACCCCGAGCATATCGGCCTGTTCAACACGGTGATCGCCGAGCTCGACTGCGGCGCGTCGCCGCTGGGGATCGCGATCGAGCCGGCCGGCGGCAGGGCGTTCGTGCCGACCGGGGACGGCGGCATACAGGTCTGGGACGTGCGCCAGGGCAGCGCCACCTGGCATGAGCAGATCGGTCTGATCGCGGTGGATGAGCCGTCTCTGCGCGGGGGGATCGCCGTCGATCCGGCGGGCGAGCGGCTGCTCGCCCTGACCGGAACCGGCAGGCTCCTCGTCTACGACCTCGGCCCCGATACGCTGCTCGCCTCGATCGGCGTCG
>JAQVGR010000210.1 GCA_028696635.1 Candidatus Krumholzibacteriia bacterium
CGTCCGGGGGGCCGGCGCCAGCGGGAAACTGCCGCGCGGCGGAGCCGCGCGGCTATTTACTCCCCACGAGCAGCTCGTGGATGCGGTCTATCAGCTTGGACGGGCTGAACGGCTTGATGATGTAGTCGGTGGCGCCCACCTCGTATCCGAGACGCTTGTCGATATCGCGCCCTTTCGCCGTGAGGAGCACGACGGGGATCGATTTGGTCAGCGGATTCGACTTGAGGATCCGGCACGCCTCGTACCCGTCGATGCGCGGCATCATGATATCGAGGATGATCAGGTCCGGCTGTTCCCGGCGGGCCTTGTCGATCGCCTCCTCGCCGTTCGAGGCGGTGATCACCTCGTACCCTTCGGCGCCGATGCTGAACTCCAGAATCTGCGTGATGTTGACCTCGTCGTCGACGACCAGGATCTTGCCCTTCCTCATGCGCCGTCCTCCTTCGCGGACACCAGTACTTCTTCCGTTACCTTGCGTTTCTCCTCGAGCTCGCGCTCGACGGCGGCGAGCTCGAGCTCGCACCTGTCTTCGCGCACGCCCAGCTCGTGCAGCACCTTGACGAAGGCCCCGACGACCTTCGGGTCGAATTTCGTGCCGGCGCCCCGGATGATCTCGTTGCGGGCCTCGTCGATCGTATAGCACCGTCGGTACGGCCCCGGCGATATGAGAGCGCGGAACGAGTCGACGACGTTGATGATCCGCGCTTCGATCGGGATCTCGTCGCGCATCAGGCCCTCCGGATAACCGCTGCCGTCGAAGTTCTCGTGGTGCGAACGTATCATCCTCATGATCCGCTCATCGAGCCCCATCGGCGAGGCGAGCAGGTAGCCGAGCACGGGATGCTCCCGGAGCGTGTCCCGCTCCTTCGCGGTGAGCTCCTCCTTCTTCACCCGGCTCGCCCTCGGCACGCGCATCATGCCGAGGTCGTAGAGATTCATCCCGAGCCGCAGGGCCGTCAGCGATTTTTCGTCGAGACTGAGGCGACGCCCCACGGCGAGGGCCACCAGCGTGAGGTTGACGACGTTGCGGCTGCCCCACATCCCGCGGATGAGCAGGATGCTCTTCATAGAGTTCTTCAGCTTCTCGAAGTTCGCCGAGACGGTCTCGTACGCCTCGAGCTTCTTGATCATGCCGCTGATCATGACGCCGAGCGCCTCGAGGATCCCGCAGTCCGCATCGGTGAACTCGCGCTGGTCGACGTGATCGGAGACGTTCAGCACGCCTATCACCTCGTCGCCGTCGCGCAGCGGGGTCGATATGAACGATTTGGTCCCGTAGTACGCCGAGTTGTTGCTCCGGGCCACCTTTCCGTCGCGCTCGATATCGAACACCTGCAGGGTCGTCTCCTCGAGGAAGACCCGGCCGGCGATCCGGTCGCCGATCTCGACGATCGTGTTCTGCACGAACTCTGGATCGAGCCCCTTGGCGGCGGCGATCTGGAGAACGCGCCGCTCCGGATCGAGCAGCATGATCGAGGCCTTGCGCGCCTGGAGGAACTCCGAGAGCATCTCGACGAGAAGCGAGAGGTATCGCTCGCGTTCGAACCGGACCGAGCCGATCGCCCCCGAGACCGGCGCCTGGCGCACGACGATGTCCTTCATCGGGAGCATCACGACAAAGCGCGCCCCCGCCTCCTTGACGTTCTCGACCCAGATCGAGCCGTCGTGCCAGTCGACGATGTTCTTGACGATCGCCAGGCCGAGCCCCGAACCGCCGTGCTCGCGCGTGTCGCTCGCGTCGACCTGATGGAACCGCTCGAAGATCTTCTCGAGCTGTTCTTCCGGTATTCCCTTTCCCGTGTCCTGCACGACGATGCGTGCGGCCGAGGCCTCCTGCTCGAGGCTGACCGTCACGGTGCCGCCGCGCGGGGTGAATTTTATCGCGTTGCTGACCAGGTTGCCGATCATCTGCCGCATCAGCTCGCGGTCCGCTTCGACGACGACGCGCGCGCGGGGCAGCTTGACCTCGCCGATGACCTGGCCGTCGAGCAGGCTTTTTTCCATCGACGCCACCGCCTCCTCGATAAGCACGCCGAGATCGCAGGCGGTCTTCTCGACCTTCAGATGGCCGTTCTCCATGCAGGCGAAGCTCAGCATGTTGTCGACGAGACCTATCACCCGATCGTTCTCCTCTGTCATGACGCGGAGGAAATCGCGCGCCGTCTCGCGGTCGACCGTCTCGATGTTGTCCTGCAGCGTCTCGGCGTACGCCTTGATCGACGTCAGCGGTGTGCGGAGCTCGTGCGAAACGACCGAGAGGAAATTGCTCTTGAGCCTGTTTACCGATTCGAGCTCGGCCCTGCAGACGGCGAGGTCCTTCTCGCGCGACCGCATCCGGGCGCGCTCGGCGTCGCGGGAGCTCACGTGCAGCACGCAGTGCGCGTACGAGGAGATCGCTTCGATGACCGCATCGGAGACCTGCTCGCCGAAAAAGCCCGCGACGAGGACCCCGCGGACGACCCGCCCCTCGCGCACCGGCGCGACCGCGATGCGCCCCGGCCTGCCGGCGAGTATCTTCGGGACATAGGCGTCGCGGTCTTCGCCCAGCTCGTCGCGGCCGAACAACCATACGCCGCGTCGCGGGGAACCCGCCGTGCAGTTGCGGTTCAGCCTCTCCGCGTCGAGCTGCATGCCGAAGGCGGGAGGCGGAGCGGCGGCGCCTGCCAGCGCGAATCCGAGCGCCTCGAGACGGTCATCCCCCTCGCACGTGCCGAGGACCAGGGCGAATCCCGCCCCGGTCTCCCGGGAGACCGCGCGCACGATGTCGCGATAGACGGCGTTCGACTTTCTCCCCGATACGATCGTCCTGCTGATGTCGAGGGGGCGCGCCCCGCCCGGCTGGTCGTCGGGCTGCCCGTCCGTTCCGCCCGGGCCCGCTCCGGAGGCGATCTCGAGATAGTCCGCCGGGGCCGCCGCGGGCGTCCTCGATGCGGCGAGCAGCACGAACAGCGCCGTGACATCGAGCAGCGCGATCGTCTGGATCCAGAGCGCAGTGTCCAACGGCCGCCACGCCTGGAACAGCGCCGCCCCGGCCGTCGCCGCGGCGAGCATGAGAACGGCGATCCCCGCAAGGGGGCTCTCTCCCGACCGGGCTCTGCGCCGCTCCCGCAGGTACCCGGCGGCGATCCCTGCCGGCGCGGCGGCGATGAGGATGCAGCCGGCCGCTGCCGGGCCGCCGGGATGCGGGGCGAGCGCCAGCGCGCCGCCGCCGAGCACGACCGCCGCGAGGGCGGCGGACCCCGCGATCGGCGGGCTGAGCGCCGAATAATCTCCCTCCCGCCGGCCGGCGCCGATCGCCGTCGCCAGCAGGTAGAATCCCGCGAGGCCGGCGGCGGCCGATACGACGGCGCGCGCGGCTCCCGCTCCCGGGCCCGCGGTGAGGCCGAGGGCTCGCGCCCCGAACAGCAGGAGCAGCGCCGAGGCGAGGCCGGCGAGCGCGCCGCGGCCGCGCCCGTCGGTCGCCTCGAGCGTCCGGTGCAGGACGGCAAGGGCGAGGATCAGGAACAGGAACAGGTACGTGACCGTCCCCGCCTCGCCGGTGAACATCATCTCCATGCCGTTTCTCAGCACGTGGGGCCTTCCTTACGGCATTGCGTGGTGCCGCCCGCCGGAGCGCAGGCGGTCACGGATGCCGGCATAGTCCTCCACCTCGATCCGCCCCTCGTCCACGAGCACCTCCATGAAGGCGCCGATCACCTCGGGGTCGAACTGCGTGTTGGCGTTGTCGACGAGCTCGTCTATCGATTTCGCGAGTGCGAGCTGCTTGCGGAACGGCCGGACGCTCGTCATCGCCACCCATGCGTCGAGGACCGCGATGATCCGCGCCCCGATCGGGATCTGGTTCCCCTTGAGTCCCATCGGGTACCCGCTTCCGTCCATGCGCTCGTGATGGAACAGCATCGTCTGGCTCACCGCCTCGACGAACTCGAACGGCCGCATGATCGCCGCGCCCCGCTGCGGGTGCTTTCGTATCTCGTCGACCTCCTGCGGCGTCAGCGCGAGCGTTTTGCCGAGGATGTCTTCGCTGATCGTCGTCATGCCGACGTCGTGGACGCTGGCGACGAACTGGATCACGCGGATATCCTTCTCGCTGAGCCCGATCTTGCGCGCCACCTTCACCGACCAGTCGGTCAGCCTCCGGTTGAGCCCGCTCTCGTCGCGCTCGCAGATCTCGAGCAGCGAGCGAAGCGAGGCGATCGTCTCCCTGAGGAAGGCGTGAAGATCTTCGGAGGCGCGCATCCGCTCGATCACCTTCGAGATCCGCTGCGAGAGGCTCGCGAGCAGAACGAGGTCGTCCTCGGTGAAGGGGCGGCCGGAGGTCTTGTTGTTCGCGTTGATGACGCCGATCACCGTGGAACCCACGACGAGCGGGACGCTGATCAGCGATTTCGTCTCGTACTGGGGGTTGTTGTTCTTCGGGC
>JAQVGR010000211.1 GCA_028696635.1 Candidatus Krumholzibacteriia bacterium
ACCGCTATTGCTCCCGGTATTGCTGCAACGCCGCCGTCGGCGCCGCGCTGACCGTTCAGCGGAGGTTTCCCGCCGTGAGGACCGCGCATCTGTACCGGGACATCCGGACGTACGGAAAGTTCGAGACGCTGTACGAACGGGCCTCGCGGGGCGGGGCGATATTTCTCCGCTTCGATCAGGAACGGCCGCCTTCCGTCGAGCCCGACGGGGACCGGGTTCTCGTGACGGTGCGCGACCTGCTCACCGGCCCGGAAGAGATCGGCATACCGGCGGATCTCGTCGTCCTGGTGACCGGAATGGTCCCCTCGGCGAACGACGCGTTGAGCTCGCTGCTGCGCCTGCCCGTCGGGCAGGACGGATTCTACAACGAGATCCACGCGAAGCTCAGACCCGTCGAGACGGTCATCGACGGTGTGTATATCGGCGGATGCTGCCAGGGCCCGAAAAACGCATCGGAGAGCGCCGCCTCCGCCCTGTCGTGCGTGGCCAAGGCCGCTTCGCTCCTCGTGAAGGGGTATATCGATTTGCAGCCATTCATCGCGTACGTCGACGAGTCCCGCTGCGCCTGGTGCGGCGCGTGCGCCGGTGCCTGCCCCTACTCGGCCATAGAGATGACGCAGGTGCAGGGGAAGGAGATGGCGGTCGTCATTGACGCGCTGTGCAAGGGGTGCGGCGCGTGTCTGCCTGTCTGTCCGGTCGACGCAACGCAGCTGAAGGGGTTCACCGACGTTCAGATCATGTCCATGATAGAATCATTCGTGCGGGAGGCCGCCGGTGTCTGACCGAGGGACTCACGGGACCCGAACGTCCAACCGGTATTCCGGGCATCGTCGTGATGTCTCCAGGCGCGAGACGGGGATGAAGCGCCGCATCAGAGCCGCGCTCGGAACCGGGGAGATGAGCGTTCCCGCCGTCGCGGACGCCATCGGTCTTCCCGCGAGTGAAGTGATGTGGTGGATGATGGGGCTCGTGAGGTACGGTGAGATCCTTCCCACGGGTCGGACCGATGGGAACGGCTATCGCACCTACCGGCTGCCGCAGGAGGGAGAGTCGTGAGGCGGATCGATCACCGTGTAGCGGAACAGATCAGGGAACTCGGCGCTTCGGATCTCGGCGCCTGTTACAGCTGCGGCACCTGCAGCGCGCTCTGCCCGCTGACCGACGAGAAAGCGTCTTTCCCGAGAAAGATGATACGGTACGCGATGCTGGGACTGGAGGACCGGATCCTCGCCTCCCCGGAACCGTGGCTCTGCTACTACTGCGGTGAATGCAGCGAGACATGCCCGCGGGAAGCGGACCCGGGAGGGCTCATGATGGCACTGCGTCGGTTCGCGATCCGCCGGTACCTGCCGGGAAGGATCGTGGACAGGTTCAGCGCCGCAGTCTCGTCGGCGGTCACCTGGATCCTGCTCACCATCGCCCTGATCCTCGGCGTGATCTTACTCCACGATCCGGACATGGACCGCAGCCACGTGGATTTTCTCTCGTTCATGCCGCTCGAGACCATCCATGCAGCGGGGATCGCAGTGGTCGTATTCATAGGGCTCGCCGTCGCGGCGAACGTATACGCGATGGTACGGGCGATCGGAAGACCGGGCGCGCGTTCCGACGCTGCCGCGCCGGATATCGCCCGTTCGATCAAAGGAGCTCTCGCCGAAGCGGCTCTGCAGAGGCGTTTCGGCGAATGTACCGACGACGCGATGCGCCGGCTGGCGCATCTCGGCCTGACGTACGGGTTCGCGGGGATGTTTCTGGCGACACTCATCGTCATGGGGATCGATTACGAGTACCTCAGAGTCAGCAGAGTCATCCCGCTCGTGACCGGATCGGTCTCAGGGGCCGCGGCGATGGTCGGCACAGTCTATTTCATCGTTCAGCGTATCAGGCATTCCAGGGAATCGGCGAAGCACTCCCGACCCTCCGACTGGATATTCCTCACGCTGATCTTTCTCTCGATCGCGACAGGGTACGTGATGCTCGCGTTCCGCTTCCTCGGGATGCCGATGGCGGCATACGTCTCGTTCTCCGTGCACCTGGTCGTGGTCTTCGAACTGATGCTGTCGTTCCCGTTCACGAAGTTCGCTCACATCGTCTATCGGCCGCTCGCGCTCTGGCTGGCCGGCGTGAAATGATCCGTTCCCCCGATCGTCCGCCGGTGGGCGCGGCGGGCGGAGCAGATTGACATCACAAGGAGGAAGATCATGACAGAAGCTTCCGCTCCCGAGAAGGTCAGCCTCGTCGTCATGAGCGGCGACATGGACAAGGTCATGGGCGCGCTGATCATCGCCAACGGCGCCGCCGCATTCGATATGCCGGTGACAATGTTCTTCACCTTCTGGGGTCTCAAGGCGATCCAGCGTGGAAACCTCACCGGCACGGGATTCTTCGGCAGGATGCTCGGCGTGATGAACCGGGGCGGAATCGATCGGATCGGTCCCTCGCGGTTCAACTTCGGCGGGATCGGCCGCTGGCTGTTCAAGACGATGATGAAGAGCAAGGGCGTCACGCCGCTCCCGAGACTCCTCGATCAGGCGAGAGAGCAGGGAGTCCGCCTGGTCGCCTGCGAGATGAGCATGAACGTGATGGAGATCGCCAAGAGCGATCTGATTGACGGCGTCGAGATCGGGGGAGTCGCGACCTTCATCGCCGAAGCGTCCGAATCGAAGATCCAGCTGTTCATCTGAGCCCGTGCACGGAGACAACTGTTGCTCCCCGCGCCGATCGGCGGTATACTGTCGTGAAACCGTCGCATAGCAGGCCCCTCGCCCGGGGATGAGCAGGCATGCCCAGTAGCGCTCGAACAGGCCCGTTCACGTATCATCAACTTACAATCGACCGCTGGGAAGACTTCGAGCGCCTCTTCGGCGAACGCGGCGCCTGCGGCGGGTGCTGGTGCATGTGGTGGCGGGTTCAGGCGAAGGAGTTCGAAAAAAACAAGGGCTCCGGGAATCGCCGGGCGATGAAGAGGATCGTCGATTCGGGAACAGTCCCAGGGATACTGGCATATAGCGGCGGAGAGCCGGTGGGATGGTGCTCGGTCGCTCCTCGCGGGGACTTTCCGCGTCTCGAGCGTTCAAGGATCCTTGCGCCGGTCGACGACCGGCCGGTCTGGTCCATCGTCTGCCTCTTCGTCGCGAAGGGCTGGCGCCGCCGCGGGGTATCGGCCGGCCTCGTCGGGGCTGCCGTGAAGTACGCGCGAAGCATGGGCGGGACGATCGCCGAGGCGTACCCGGTCGATCCGGGAGACACACCGATGCCGGATACGTTCGCCTTTCACGGCCTTGCATCCACCTTCGTGAAAGCGGGGTTTGCCGAGGCGGCCCGACGATCGAAGACTCGTCCCGTCATGAGCAAAACTCTGAAAAGGGAGCGTCAGAAGAGATGAAATCGTTCGTTCGGCGCAAGGGGATACTGCACGGGATTTCAGCAGCGGTCGGTCTGATTGCATTCACGACGTCGGGTACGGCGGAGATCGTCGCACAGGACTATGAACGCTGCCTGGAATCGATAGATCCGCTTGCCGCCTATCGGTACTGCAGGGAACTCGCCTCGCCGAAGTATTCCGGCAGGCTCACAGGCCATGAGGGATATACCGCCGCCGCGAGCTGGGCCGCGGGGAAGTTCGCCGGGTGGGGGCTCCGGCCGCTTCCCGGAGCGGAGGATTTTCTGCTGCCGTTCCCCTGCCCGTACACCGTTGTGAGGTCCTCTTCTATGACGCTCCTGCTCCGGGACGGAGAGGGAGCGCCTGTGGAAAAAGAGCTCGAAGCGCCCGATGATTTCCTGCCGATGCTGTTCACCGACGGGGGATCGGCGGAGGCGGCGTTCGTCTTTGCAGGGTGGGGGATTCACGCCCCGGAGCTCGGCTACGACGACTACGAGGGGATCGACGCGACGGGGCGTTTCGTCATCTGCTTCCGCGGCACGCCGGACCGCGAAAGGATCGAGTTCGAGGAACACGATCATCATAGACGCAGAATGGAGACGGCCAGGCGAATGGGAGCAGCCGGGCTGTTCTACATCTACGAGGAGCCGCTCGCGAACCCGAACGGCGAGCGCATCGAGGGTTTTCTCTGCGGGATCGTATCCGAGGCGGTGACGGATACGCTGCTCCGCGGGACGGGCTGGCAGGTGGAATCGCTGCGGGACACGCTCGCGCTGACCCGGCGGACGTTTTCGTTCCCGCTGAACGCCGGCGCACGGTTTTCCGCGGAAGTCGAGCACGACCCTGACGCGGTCGGATACAATGTCGCCGCGATGCTGTCCGGCTCGGATCCTTCTTCAGCGCGGACCTGCGTCGTGGTCGGCGCGCACCTGGACCACTGCGGCGCCCATATGGGAATGATCTTCCCGGGCGCGCAGGACAATGCGAGCGGGAGCGCCGTGGTGATGGAGATCGCGCGGGCGTTCTCGTCGCTCGG
>JAQVGR010000212.1 GCA_028696635.1 Candidatus Krumholzibacteriia bacterium
CGACCCGTATGTCCTCCTTGGGGAAGGCGCCGTTCTCGTCGCCGAACTGCGATGCGCGGTCTCCCTGATAGTCCCCCTTGATCCGGTCGAGGATCTCCATCTCGATCTCCTTCGTCCAGTTGTCGAAGGTTCCGTCGGGGAACTGGAGCCGGTCCTGCTCGCGGGGCACGAAGGCGAAGTCGTCCGCGAGGGAGCGCTCGTAGTTCGAGTTCCCCGCCGCGGCGAGACCCGTGGAGAGGTTGAGAAAGACATCCTTGGGGGATTTGGGTATGATCCAGTCGCCGCCCTCGTCGCCCGTCGGCGTCTCGGGGTCGCGGGGCTCGAACAGGCACCCCGCGGCCAGCATCATCAGAGCGGGTATAAGAGCCGCGTACCGCCTCGCGCCGATTCCTGCAATCGTTCTCACGCCCGCCCTCCTAGAAATTCAACACCACGCTCATGTCGACGTTCCAGAACTCCTTCCGCTCGGGGGTGAGGTTCGGTCCGAACCGCTTCACCCAGCCGATCCCCAGGTCGACCGATCCGTACCTCGCGATCGCCGTTTTTCGCTCGACTCCGAGGTTCATCTCCCCCGAATCGTACGTCCTCGACGACATCACGGCGAGGTCGCCGTCCACGTACCCGAGGCGGTTCGCCTCCTGGAACCGGTAGTTCGTGTAGAGATAGAACTTGAAATCCTTGACCGGCTCGTAGTCCACGCTGATATCGAGCCGCTGCTCGTAGTTCTCGCTGCTTCGGCCGTAGAGCCGCTCTCCCCCGGAGGGAGGCCGCAGATAGCTTCCCGTGTCGGTGAACATGTACCGGTGGCCGATCGAGAGGATCAGGGGGCGGTAGAACCGCAGCTTCGCGTCGGTGCTCATGATCGTCGTGCGGTCGAGGAAGTTCTCGTTCTCGTTGAAGGTGAAATCGGTGAACTCCATCTTGATCTCGTACTCCTGCCCGAGAGTCAGCCAGTTCGCCGGAGCGATAGAGAACCGCGGGACGACGTGGTAGGTGAAATCGGTCCGGTTGTCCCCCGAGATCGTCGCGTCAATGTTGATCGTCTCGTACTGCTTGTAGGTGAACCGCACTCCGGCCTTGATCTTCTTCGGCAGTTGCGCGTCGAGTTCGGAGGTCGCCTGGTAGAAGAGGTAGTCGGCGTCGCGCGGGTTCTCGTTGCTCTTCTTGAAGAAACGCTGCCGCAGGGTGGCCGATCCCCGCACGGTGAACCGCAGCGAATCGGTGAGCTGCTGGCTCAGCGACGCCGCCAGCACCCGCTCCTTCTCGATATAGCTCGACAGGGAGACCGGACCGTAATCGATGTCGTTCTCGGTCCGGTCGATGTCCAGGTCGAGGCGCCCCTTCTCGGCGTACTTGTATATCGCTTTCGCGCCGATCGAGCGCCTCTCCGTCTCCTTGGAGAGCCGCTCGTCGACGACGTTCTTCTGGTCGTAGTAGTCCCTGCCGAAATCGAAATCGAGAACGAGATAGTCGAGAGGTTCGAGGTGCGAGGCGAAGGTGACCGTCTCGCTCTTCTGCCGGGACTCCTCCATCCTGGCCAGATCGGGGTTCTCGAGCACCTCGAGGGAGTTCCCCCGCGGCGGGTCGACCTTGCGCAGCACCCCGGTCGAGCGCTTGTAGGTGACCGAGGCGAGCTTCTTCTCTCCGCCTCCGTACTCCACGGCTGCGCGCAGCGTATCGCCCCTGCTCGGCATCCCGCCGAAGGTGCGCGGGCCGACATCGCTCGTCTCGGTCCTGCGCAGCAGGCCGTACCCTCCGTCGATTGCGAGGAGTTTCCCGATGCTGTACCACGTGTAGACGCTGGCGTCCCCCTCGAGGGCGCGGTCGTACTTGAAATCGTTCCGGCCGCGTCCGCCCTTCCCGTGGACCGAGTACTGCGTCCTGCTCGAGACGGGGAGCGGCTGCTCGAGCATCAGCCCCGCGGTGGCGAACTCGTTCTCTATCACGAGGTCGCCCCCGGAGCGGGCGAGGCCGATCGCCTTCTGACGCATGTAGGTCTCCCCGACGCCGAGGTTCAGCGTGTACCGCCCGGGGACGATCTTTATCGCCGAGTTGTTGAGGCTCTCGTTGATGTCGGACATGTCCCTGCCGCGGGAGGCGCGCTTGGCGAGCTTGATGTCGCTTGTCCCGCGCCAGCCCTCCCCGATATTAAACGACAGGTTCATGCCCGTGCCGAGCTGGTACGCGCTCTCGTCGGCCTGATAGGTGGTCGTCCATTTCGGGACGAGGAGGTCGACCGCCGCCGTATCCGATCCGGCGCCCCGGCGCCGGGCGGCGAGGACCCCTGCGCCCGCCGCTGCCGCGGAGGAGGTATCGAAGGGGGCGGGGGCGGTCGAATCCGCCCCGACGGCGCGCGTCGAGTCGGCCTGCGCCGGCGGGGGGGGAGGCGCGGCCCCGGCCTCCGCGGCGGCGGGGGCGTGGATGAGCGCCGCCGCCAGAACGATCAGGGTGACGGCGCATGAAAAGCGGTTGCCGTGCGTTTTCCCTCTCATCTCTTCCCGTCGCTCAGGGTCCCGCCCGCCGGCGCCGCCTCCGCCAGGGCGAACCACTCCTCCAGGGTCAGCTCCTCGGGGCGGCGGCCCGCGTCGACCCCGCTGCCGGCGGCGAGCGCCGTTGCGGCCTCCGGCCCGTACGCGGCCGCGAGGGCGTTGCCGAGCTTCTTGCGCCGCTGCGCGAACGCTCCCTTGAGCAGGGCGAGGAATGCGCCGCGGTCCCGCGGGGCCCCTTCACGCGCGGTCGGCTCGAACCTCAGGACCACGCTGTCCACCTTCGGGCGCGGCCTGAACGAGCCCGCGCCGACGTTCATCACCCTCGAGACGGCGAGGTAGGCCTGCAGGTAGACCGAGAGGATCCCGCACCGCCGCGAGCCGGGAGGGGCGAGGACCCTTTCGCCGACTTCCCTCTGCACCATGATCACCGCCCTGCGGCACCGCGCCAGACCGGGAAGCCCGAGCAGGATCGTGCTCGTGAGCAGGTACGGGATGTTCCCCGCCAGCACGTACCCGGTCCAGCCGCGCGCCGCGGCCTCCGCGTCGAGGTCGATCCCTCGGTAATCGGCGTTGACGACCTCGGCGCGGGGATTTTTTCCGAGCTCCGCCTCGAGCCGCCCGGCGAGGGCCCTGTCGATCTCGAAGGCCGCGACGAGGGCTCCCCGCGCGGCGAGCGGCAGGGTCAGCGCCCCCGTGCCGGGGCCTATCTCGAAGACCGGCAGGGCCGGCGGGGCGGCGACCGCGTCGAGTATCCGCTCGACGACCCCCGGCGAGACGAGGAAGTTCTGCCCGAGGCTCCTGCGGGCCCTCGGGAGCCGTTGCGCCATCATGCCTCCCCCGCGCCCGCGCGGGCGCGAAAATCCCCTCGAGTATATCAGCATATCACGAGATATGCCAGACAGGGGAATCGGGGGATCATACCGCCGGCGCGGCGGTATGGTACGTCCGGACCCGCAGCCGGGCCCCTGGGATCGTCTCCACCAGCCGGCGCGTCGCCTCGAGGTCGACCCCGGGGTAGTCGAGTGCCGTCACGGCGCACTCCATCGGGGATGCGGCCGCCCGCCGTATGAAATCGAGCACCCCTTCGAACGCCTTCTCGCCGGCGTCGGGCCGGCAGATCCGCGCGTAGGTCCGGGAGTCGGGGGCGTTGAGGCTGACGGAGACGCGGTCGAAGACCTCGGCCAGCTCGGGGACGATGTCGCGCCTGTTGATCATGTTGCCCTGGCCGTTGGTGTTCAGGCGCAGCGGCAGGCCGCGTCCGCGCAGCCCCCGCCCCGCTGCGAGCAGGTCGCGCAGGCGCGAGGTCGGCTCTCCGTACCCGCAGAAGACGATCTCCCCGTACCCGCCGCCTGCGAGGACCGCCTCGGCCGCCGAGACCATCTCCGGGACCGGCGGGTCGACGAGCAGGTTGAGGTTGTGCCCGTAGAGGAAGTTGTCCGTGCGCAGACGGGCGCAGAAGATGCAATCGTTCGTGCAGCGCGAGGTCACGTTGACATAGACCCCGCGGCGCTGGCCGTAGGCGACCGCGGGGGGGAAGTCGCGCTCCGCGTGCATGAGGCGCCGGTAGTTGACCTCGGAGGCCCGCTCTATGTCTGCGAGGTCGACGCCGCGTATCCCGGCGAGCCTTTCGGCGACCAGGCGCACGTAGGCCGGCTCGTTGCGCTCGCCCCGGTGCTGTTGCGGGGGCAGGTAGGGACAGTCGGTCTCGAGGACGAACGCGCTCGACGGCAGGCGCGCCGCCACCCCGGGGAGCGCCGACCTGGGATAGGTCAGCGGACCGCCGATCCCGACGAGGAACCCGAGGCCGAGGACCGCCTCCGCCTCGGGCATCCCGCCGGAGAAGGCGTGGAATATCCCTCCCGCCTCCGAGGCCCCTTCCTCGTCGAGGATCGAGATCACGTCGTCGAAGGCGTCGCGGCAGTG
>JAQVGR010000213.1 GCA_028696635.1 Candidatus Krumholzibacteriia bacterium
GACTCCCCCGCACAGCACGATCGTGTCGGCCCCTATGACCGTCCCGCCGGGGCGCTGACGCTGCGCGTCGACGGCCTTGATCTCGGCGAGCAGCTTCGCCGCCGAGACCGGGTCGCTCCAGGGAACCTCCTCCTCGTCGACATCGGCGGGGAGTATCTCGAACTCGAAACCGAGGTTCTCCAGTATCTCCCGGCGCCGCGGCGATGCGGAGGCGAGCAGGAGCCGCTGCTGAACGCGCTCGGGGATGAACGGGTTCATCGCGTTCTCTCCGCGCCGCTGTCGATGATCAGCGTGACGGGTCCGTCGTTGACGAGCCGCACCTGCATCTTCGCGCCGAACTCCCCCTCGCTCACCCGGGGGTAGAGGGATGATGCGAGGTCGACGAACTCCCGGTAGAGCCGCAGGGCCTCGCCCGCCGGCGCGCTGTCCGTGTACGCCGGCCGGCGACCCTTGCGGCAGTCGCCGTAGAGGGTGAACTGCGAAACGATCAGCACTTCGCCCCCGGTCTCGAGGACCGAGCGGTTCATCTTCCCCGCGTCGTCCTCGAATATCCGCAGCTCGAGGCATTTGCGCGCCATCCACTCGATGTCGGCGGGGCCGTCTCCGCCGCGGAAGGCGGCGAGCACGAGGATCCCCGGCCCGATCGAGGCGATCGCGCGCCCACCGACGCTCACGCTCGCCTCGCTGACGCGCTGCACGACGGTCCTCATCGCGGTCTCCTCTACCGCTGCGCCGGCACCTGCTCGCCGGCGGGCCTGATAACGGTGACCTGGACCTGCGCCTCCTCGCGTCCCTGCCACGCGTTGCGCCGCAGATGCGCGAGCACGTCGACCTCGGCGCCCGAGAGGTCTGCCGGGTCCCATGCCTTCGCCAGCGAGAACCCGATCAGGTCCCGCCAGCCCCCCGTGGGGTCCTCGACGGTCAGCCGCAGGTGCCCCTTGCCGACGACCTTCGTCTGGTCTCCGACGCGCAGCCCCCGCAGGAGAAAGAGCGGCTCGTGGTTCCCCGGCCCGAACGGCTCGAGCTTCTCGATGAACGAGACGAGGTCGAGCTCGCAGTCCTGCAACCTGATCTCCGCGTCTGCCCAGTGAGAGACCGGCCCGCCGTCCCCCGCGGGGCTCTCCCCGGCGATCTGGTTGAAGGCCCTGATGAACTCGGGGATGTGCTCCTCGGCTATCGTGAACCCCCCCGCCTCGCGGTGGCCGCCGTACGCGACGAGATACCTCGAGCAGCGTTCGAGGGCGTCGCGGATGTTCAGCCGCCCCGCCGACCGCGCCGAGCCCTTGCCGAGCCCGTCGCGCACGGCGATCAGCACGGCGGGAAGGTCGTAGTTCTCGGCGAGCCGCGCCGCGCCTATTCCGACCACCCCCTCGTGCCACGAGGAAGACGAAAAGACCAGCGCGCTCGGGTCGCCGCGCCGAAGGACGATGTCGGCGAGGTACGAGGCCTCCTCGGTCACCTGGCTGTCGTGCGCGCGACGCTGCCGGTTCATCTCCTCGATGCGGGCCGCGATCTCGGCCGCCTCGATCTCGTCGGCGGTGAGGAGCATCTCGACCACCTCGCGCGCGCTCCCGATCCTTCCGGGCGAGTTGAGCCGCGGGACGATGTTGAAGCAGACCTGTTTCGCGGAGACGCCGCGCGGCGCGAGCCCGCACTCCCTGCGCAGGGCCTCGAAGCCGGGGCGCTCCCACTGCGCGAGCCGTCGCATCCCCAGAGCGACGATCGTGCGATTCTCGCCGGCCAGCCCCACGTAGTCCCCGAGCGTCCCCACGGCGGCAAGGTCGAGCAGGGCGGAGAGGCCGATATCGACTCCGATCGCCCGCTGCAGGGCCTGCATCAGCTTCAGCGCCACCCCGGTGCCGCAGAGCTCCTTGAACGGGTACCGTTCTCCGGGAAGCTTCGGGTTGAGAACGGCGCTCGCCTCGGGGATGCGCCCGCCGATCTCGTGGTGGTCGGTGATGATCACGGGGACGCCGGCGGCGGCGAGCCGCCGGACGATCTCGTCGTCGCTCGAGCCGCAGTCGACCGTGATCAGCAGGCCGATCCCTACCTCGAGACTGCGCTCGATGACGCGGCTGGCGATCCCGTACCCGTCGCGCACGCGGTCGGGGACGAAGTAATGCACGTCGGCCCCTATGCGCCGCAGTCCCTCGGCCAGCAGCGCCGTCCCGCAGATCCCGTCGGCGTCGTAGTCGCCGTGGACCAGTATGCGCCCGCGCGCGGCGATCGTTTCGCGCACGAGGCGGACCGCCTCGCGCATCTCGTCGAAGAGGAACGGGTCGTGCAGGTGATCCGGCGAGGGATCGAGAAAGGCCCGAGCCGCCTCGGGGGTGTCGAGGCCGCGCGCGACCATGAGCCGCGCGCGCAGCGGCGAGAGGCGAAGCTCCCTGGTCAGCGCCTGGGCCGCCGCTTCGTCGGCCTGATGGACGAACCACGAGGACATCTGTCCCGCCTGTTCCGGTGTTAAAAAAGACGGCAGAGCGGACCTGTAAGCCGAGTTCTGTGCCGTTCCGCTCGCGCGGCGCGGCGATGATCATTTATCTGGGACCGGCGTCTCCGCCGGCCTCGAGCGACCTACCCGGGAGTCGAGCGAGACGGGCCGCCTCTCCTCCTCTATTTGGTCTTTCTCCGGGTGGGGTTTACCGAGCTGCCGCCGTCGCCGGCGGCACTGGTGAGCTCTTACCTCGCCTTTTCACCCTTACCACCGCGAACGGTGGCGGTATCTTTTCTGTGGCACTTTCCTTGGGGTCGCCCCCACTGGGTGTTACCCAGCACCCTGCCCTGTGGAGCTCGGACTTTCCTCAGGCGCCTTTCGGCCCCCGCGATCATCCAGTCCGCTTTGCCGTCAAAATCACGCGTGCCGTTGCTGTTCCGCGATGTGAATATAGCACAGGCCGCCGGGCGCGTCAAAGCAATCGGTGCTGTCGAGGCCCGGTCCGCAGGCCTCCCTCCCTGCTTCCATCCGCGGGAAACCGCCCCGCCGGTTCCTTCCGCTTCCACCCCGAGAGGTCCCGCATCTCCCGCGCGCGGCGGATCTGCTTCTGCGAGACTCCCGCAGCTGCCGCTTCCACCCCGCTCGTCCCCCCGGCGAGGAGATCGAGTGCGATATCGAGCGCGGCGTAGCTCATTCCGAGGGCGAACTCGTCGTCGATCCCCGGCAGCATGTCCGGAGAGGGCGCCTTCCGTAGTATCCGCCCCGGCACGCCGAGAAATCTCGCGATCTGGCCGACCTGCGTCTTGTAGAGCCCGAGCAGCGGCTGGTGCGGAAGGTCGTCGATCCCGCCGGGAACGAACCAGCCCGTCTCCCACTCGGAGCGGTTGGCACCGCCGAGCGGCATCATCCCGGTCGCCGACGCCATCGACTCTATCGCCTGTCGCCGCAGGCGGTGTTTCCGGTCGAAGATCTCGTCCGTGTACCGCCCGATCAGACGCCGCGCCCGATCGCGCATGCCGCGCCCCGAGGCCGCAGAGCCCCCCGCACGCAGCGACGAGACGAACGGTGTCTCCCCGACGAGCAGGAGGTACCCCCGGTACAGCAACCGGTTGGCCGTGGGCGGGAGGCTCGCGAGCGCCGACCCGCCGGCCTCATCCGCCGATCCTTCCCGACCGGCGCTCTCGATGCTCCGGGACTCGAGCCCTATCCCCAGCCAGCGGGCGACCAGCGCGGCGTCCGATCCGGGACATGGCGGGTGATCGCGGTCGAAGAGATAGACGGCTCGCACCGACGAGGGCCCCAGCGCCCTTGCGGCGATCGAGGCGAGCACGGCGGAATCGAGCCCTCCGCTCACCCCGACGAGGACCCCTCCCGCAGCGCGGCGCTCGCTGAGCCCGCGCACATACCCCTCCAGAGCGGCGACGGCGCGTTCTTCGTCGATACTCAGCAACTCGAGCGCTGTCTTCGGCGCGGACACGGCACGGATCCCTTTCCCGCCTCAGGGTAACCGGCAAGGAACGGAGAGTCAACCGGCACCTGCGCGAGCCTCACTTCACATTGCCGCGCGCTGATCTGCGTCGTACAATAGAATGACGTCGATCCCGGAACCGGAACCGAGCGAGGGACACGTATGCCTGAACGCCGCAGCGACAGATCGCGGGGGCTCCCGTTTCACGGATGGCTCGGCATCGGTCTCGTCGCGGTTTTCTGGACACTCAACTGGTCTCTGGACGGCCTGCGCACCCACTGGGGGTTCTTCCCGCTGTGGCTCGGCTATGCCCTCGCGGTCGACGCGCTCGTCTTCATGCGAACGGGCAGCTCGATGCTGACGCGCTCCCCCCGCAAGTACGCCCTGCTCTTTCTCGTCTCGATCCCCGCCTGGTGGCTCTTCGAGCTGCTCAACCGGCGCACGGGGAACTGGTCGTACGAGGGGCGTCAGCAGTTCACCGCTCTGCGGTACGCTCTCTTCGCCTCGCT